>SIAG01000016.1 GCA_009691925.1 Planctomycetaceae bacterium | reverse complement strand
GAATCCCCGGCGGTCGAAGCGGAAATCGGGCCTGGCCCAGTTGCGGCCGGCCGACCGGCACCACCCGGCGGTGTAGCGACCAAGCCCCGCCGCGGAACACGCGGTCGCGGTATTTTTTCGAATCCTCATCCCATTCACTCCAAGGCTTCTCCGCGGGCCACCCATCGGGGCGAGCGCGATAGGCCCCACGGTCATAGCGATCCTCACACCACTCCCACACATTTCCATGCATCCCCACCAGGCCCGCCGGATGCCGCTCCGGTGAGCCGGCGACAACCGACTCATCGACGTCGTGCGTTTCGCTACCGGCGTTGCCATCAAACCACCCCACCTCCCGGAGGGCCGCCTCACCCTCGCCATTCCAGAAGTCGGTTTCCGAATCGGCTCGGCAGGCATATTCCCACTCGGCCTCCGACGGGAGGCGGAGCTCACGGAGATCGAGTGACGGGGCGTGGTCGTTCCCTCGGAGCCAGGCATGCCAGGCCTCGCACCAGGCTTGGACCTCGTCCCACGACACCATCTCCACCGGCCGCCGCTGCCCCTTGAACCGGCTGGGGGAAGCTTCGAGCCCCGTGGGAGTGCAAGCCTCAACCAGCGCCTGCCACTCCTCCTGCAAGACGACAAACTTCCCCAACCAGAAGTCGTGGGGGAGGATCACCCGATGTGCAGGCTCTTCATTGGGATTGTTGCCCCGCGATCCCATCACGAACGCCCCCGCGGGGATCCGCCGGAAGCGCATCGCCAGCGCCGCTTGCCCGGCGGGCACCGGCAACGGCACCTCCAGATCGGGCTCGGCGGCCAGGGCAGCCCAAGCGGCCGCTCCGGCCACAACACGAGCCCCCTCCGGCTCGGCCGTGGCGCTTCGGCTCCCGGCCGGTGGCGCTCCCCCGGCGACCCCCGGCTGCTGCCGCGGCTCGTGCGCTGATCGGCCCTCGGACATTCTCCACCTCCGTATTCAGTGGGAGATCCTACTCCCATCCCGGCGCCCGGTGGAGGGAAGCCCACCGGAGGGGGAGCGGTGTACAATCGTTGCCACGCTTGCCCTCCTCCCGTTCGTGTGGCTTCCGATGCGCAGCCCCCCCGCCGTCAAGACCGTGTTTGTGGCGTGGGACCATTCTGTCGACGAGCACAAGGCGGAATTGCCGACGCTCATCCGCGGGGCGGGAACGCACCACGCTTACACCGCCCGCTGCGCCGGTGGCGACGACCCCGACGGCCCAATCTCCGAGGATCTCTGCACCGACATTCGCCAAACGGATTGCCTCCTCGCCTTCCTCGAGCGGCCGAACTGCAACGTGATGTTCGAGGCTGGATTCGCGCTCGGCGTGGGGAAGCCGATCTATCTCCGCGTCTATTCCGAGCAGGCCGACCATCGCTGGACGGAGGCCGCGAAATGGCTCAAGGGGCTTCCGGTCAGGCCACTGGAAGACGCGGCCGAGGATGTCAACAACTTCCTCCGCTACGACGCCTGCGTGGCCGGGAAGGGCTACACGCCGCCGACACCAACCGCCGCCGCCGGCAAACGACCGGCAATCCTCACCCTCTGCCCTCATCGGAATCCCGGACGCACGGCCCGCGAATCGATCGAGCGTCATCTCGCCGACTTGATGGTGCTCAACCGGCTCGACGGCTCGCTGACGAATCAACTCCAGGCTATCGATCATGCCGAAGCAGTCGGCTGGGTTATCCCCTTTCTGACTCTCGATTCGCGCCACCGCGATCATCCCGAGAACGCAGCCAATGCGTTCCTCGCAGGATACGCGCGCGGCACGGGTAAAACGCTGAAGCTTTTCCAGCAGACAGGCGTCCGTCTGCGGACGCTCCTCGACATCATCGATCTCCCCGATCATCCCTGGCTCAACGTCAACGACCTTCCCGACGTGATCCGCCGGGCATGGTGAGTGTTGCCCGCCATGCCATCGTTCCTCCGAGACCTCTTCCCATGCCATCGAATATCCCAGCCGCCGAAAGAGGTGCGTCCTCCTGTCCGACCCTCGGCACGTTCCTCGCCGCCGATGTCATCGATCATCGAAATCTGTCGGCAGAGGCCGGCAGAGCCATAGTTCGATCGCTCCGGGAATGGGCCGCCGAGTTGGAGGCGGACGGATCGATCGCCGGGCAGCTTGGCGACCGATTGATCGTCTGTCGGGAGGGGCTCGACGCAGAGGAGTTTGTCGGACGAGCACGAAGTCTGCGATCGAGGATCGCCGATGCGTCCGCGAACATCGACGCCGACAGCCGAACGCCCGGCGTCCGGATCGCCCTCCACTGCGGCCTCTTCCAAGAGGAGAAAGGGCTGGCGTTCGGCCCTGGACCGACGGACTGCGGCCGGCTCACCGCGTATGCCGATCGTTCGACGATCGTTTGCTCCGGTCAATTCGCCGGGGTGTGGGCGGAGAAGGCCGGAGCCTCGATCTATGCGTGCGAATTGTGGCCAAAGCTCGGGCGGGTGCCGCTAGGCACCGAACAGCAGCACTGGCGCCCGGGGGGGATCCAGCTCGGCCTCCGCGAGCCCCCCGATCTGAACATCTTTCTGTTGCAGGCGGATCCCGCGGCACGGCAGCTTGAGCCCCCGGAGCGGCTTGTAGATATGCACGTCATGGAGGCTAGGCTCTTCGAGCTGTGCGATCAGATCCGAACCCAGTTTCTCGAGTCGCTGGACCTCCCGAGAGAGACCGATACCGAACGGGGCGAAGTGCGCGTCCGGCTGTTCGTTCGCGTGGATGAGCAGCCCCCCAGGCAACCGAGGCTCGTGGCGACGAAGTTCGAGAGCGGGATCGATGTCGGCGCCCGGCAGGAGAGCGTCGCGGGCACCCAATATGAAAAGCTCTCCCAGAGAGGCTGGGAAGGCCCGCTCGGCAGAGCCCTCGTCACCGGCGAGGTCCAGGTGACGCCGGTGCTGCCAGACCCTGACAAGGATCCCGAGGCGTATGTCGAGGCCCTGTCGACGGCTCCGTGGAAGATCCGCAAGGAGAAAATCCGCGGGTTCGGGAGGAAGGCGCGGCGCTTTCTGGCGGTCCCCCTCCAGGTGGGGATCAGTCAGGAGGACCTGGTCCTCTGTATCGACTTTGGAAGCCACCCCCTGGAAGGGATCGCCGAAACAGGCCTCCGCGACCAGGGGCTCGAGATCCAGGCCGCCTGCGGATACGAAATCGCCGCCCTGTTCGCCCTCCGAACTGCTTGACCCGGCAGACGGTTTCTGCGAGTTTTCAAGACGTTGCCGGTCGATAATGATGGGAGTAGGATGTCGCCGGGCGGATTGCCGCGGGACAGACTCCGGCCCCCGGCTGACGATCACGCGGAAGGAATTCGGATGACTCCCGGAATCAGAATCTGCAAGCGCGAAGTCAGCCAGGCCACCAGGTCTGCCGGCTCCAGGAAGCGCTCCAAGCGGATGCCGATCGAGAAACTCGCCCTCGGGCTGTATGTGGCCGAGCCAGACGGCATCTGGACACCGATCGGCACCGTGTCCGAAAAGCGGATTTCGGAATACCGGGTCCGCCGCAAGCCGCGGAAGCCGTAGTCATTTTAGGTCGGTTTCACGGCCCGGCTGTGGGGCGTCTGGTAGACCTTCGGCGTGTCGGTCTCGGCGTCGTAGGCGGTGATCGCCAGACGGACCCAGGCATCAACCAGCCGGGACGATGTCACCGGCGCCGCCCCGAAGGCGGCCGCGAGCCGATCGCGGAGAATCTGGCGGTCAAACTTCGCCGCAAACCACTGCTGGATCTCGAGCGCTTTTCTGCCGATAGCGCTTCGCTTCCGCGAGGAGCACATCCCGGATCGTGGGATGACTTCCATGAACGATCGTGCCGCCGCGATTGAAGACCTGACGGGCCAGCAGCGCCACGAAGTCGCGGATCCGCTCCCCCTCCTCGGGCTTCGCCCCGGCAGGGACCGCCCCGGAAAGCCAGATCCGCATTCCGGCGAGGGATGACGAAACGGAATCTCTCGGCGACCTTTCAACCATGACTGTCTCCAGTGAAAAAACGACGAAGCGTTGATCGACACCGTTGCAATCCGGCGACGGCCGCGCCCCTCATCAGTGCCCCCCGCCGTGGACCAGCCGGAAGAGATCCTTCTGCGGCGTGAAGCGGTGCTTCGCCCCGGCCTTCGTCCGCAGCCAGAAGTCCTTGAGCGGGCCGCGCATCGCCTTCGCCTGCCGCTCGAGCCGCTCCTTCGAGGCTACCCCCTTAGCGATCGTGTAACGGACCTCGCCATTCTGGTTGATGACGATCGTGCAGCCCCCCACCACGTCGAACAAACTCCCCCCCATCTCCGCCGTGCAGGCTTGCGTCACCTCCGCCACCGTGTCGAAGAGAATCCGGCCGTCGGGCGACACCCGCCGGGCGATCCGGATCGATTCCACCATCGCCGGCGACACCTGCACGATCCCCTTGGGCCGCGGAGCCGCCGGGGGGATGAGCCGGAAAAACCCCGCGTGGCGGGGATCGGTCACGAATCGCCCCAGAATACCGGCCTGCCGCTCGAGCTCCTTCGCATTGGCCGGGCGCCCCGGGTCCCCTTCGAAACGCAGATCGCGGAACGCCAGCCCGGGGATCGTGAGTGGCTCCTCGGGCGCCCCCCAGCGGACCGCATCCTCCGTCATGAAGTGGACGTCGGTGGGGAAGATCCGCCGGCGGCGGAACGACCGCATGAGCGCCTCCCGGTAGCCCCATTTGTCGACCGGCTCCATCTCCGCATCGGCCGTCACCAGGGCGCGGAGATACTCCCCCAACAGCATGTCGACCGGCGGGCAGTAGTCGATCGCGCGGATACACATCGTGAGGAATTGCGCCGCCACCTCGCAGGCTTCTTTCGAGACCGCCTCCAGGAGCGCGTCCCCCAGCGGCACCTTGCCGAAATCGCGGGGATCGAGCCCCGCGATCCGCATCAGCCGCGCCGTCTTTCGTCTCGTGATCGTCACGAAGGCCTCGAACACGGCCGACACCAGGACCGTTCCCAGGTCGTGCGGATCGAGGGTCGGATCGTAGGACACCGGATCGGTCGCCGCCCCGGGCAGGCCATCGGAATCAAAGGCCTCGATGCCATCGACATCGATCCCCGACCGGAGCGCCTTCGCCCTCGCGCCCGGTGATCGCGCGTGACCGAACTCCCGGGCGATCTCGGCGAGCACCGAGCCCTGCTCGACCACACCGCGCGATTGCCGCAAGGCCCCCTCCACCACGCCGGGATAGGTGAAGTGAAGAAACAGCGCCACGAGATCGGCAAAGCCCTCGTGGAAGGCCAGCACGTCGACATTCGTCGGCTCGTGGAAGTTGGAACGCAGCCCATCGAGGAGGGCATGGGTCGTCTCGTGGGCGATGACATCGTGCGACAGCGACGTGAATACGAGCCCCCCTGGGATCGTGAACCCGGCCGGCTCCTGCCCCGCCCGGAAATAACCGAACGACAGATCTCCTGACTCGCGGCCGTAGCCGGCATTCGCCTGCTCGAAGGCGAACGGCCTGACCAGCAGCCGCGTCCGGCCAACAGCCTCGGGGTCGATCGCCCAGCCGATGTCGCGGCCGAGCGCCCGGCGGAAGGCGGCATAGGTGAGGCTGCAGACGGCATAGACCATCTGGAGATGGAACGACGCGCTCGAAGGGGACGGCGATACTCCTTCGGAGACCAGCCAGCTCGGATCCTCGAGATCGAGTTTGCCCGGATCCTTGAGCGGAAGCGGTGCCCCGCCGCCGTCAATCTCGAAAAGCTCCCCCTTCGGTCCAGGTTCAAGCGGCTCCCACGGCACATCCACCTTCGTCACGCCCCCCTGTCGGTCCGAAAGCGAGGGGTCGAGGGTGTAGATCCAAAGCTGCCGACTGACCGGCTTCTTGGCCTCTCGTCGCCACCGGTAGGGTTTCGCCAGAGCCTGCCGGGCCACGCGCGGACTGATCTCGAAGGCCTTCGTCTCCGCTGCCTTCTGTGGGCCCGTCTTCCGAGCCTTGGTCTGCGCCGTTTTCTTCGCCACCTTCTTCGCCATCGGTCTGCCCTCCGAAAGAGATCCGTTCCGCCACGGTCACCGAGTGCCGCTCGGCCCGACCCCGGGCTCTGTCCTCACCACCAACCGCCGCGGATCGCGGTCGACCACCCGCAGACACACGCCTCCACGACACCGAATGACCGCTTCACCATCCACCTCCGACCATGTCACCGAGCGATCCACAAGCCGATCGTCCGCCCCCCCATCGGCCACGGTCGCCGAGCCGTCGGCCTGGAGCAACAGCCTCCGCCGCGGCCGGCGCGAGAGGGGAAAGCGCTCCCCCTCGGGGCGGTAGACGGCCCCGGCGGGCGTGTCCTCCTCGAAGGCGTGCACCCACAGAGTGCCGACCAGCGGGATCGGGGCGTTGTCGGCATCGGGTGACAAGGGGACCTGCTTCCGTCGGATCAACGCTTCTTGCGCGCTTTTGCCGTCGGCTTGGAGATCAATCCGGACCGGACCGTCTCCAGCGCCGTCCGCATCCGCAGCACCTGCTGGGCGGTGAACATGAACATCGCCGCGTCGTCGACATAGTCCATATAGTTGACGAACATGTCGCCATTGGGGCCATTGTTACAGCTGATGGACGGCCAGACGGGCGCTCCGTAATTCGGCCCTTCGCAGTTGGGGGTATCGGCGACCCCGTCACCGCCGCTGCAGTCGGGCGTGTCCCCCCAGATGTGGCGAAGGTTGAAATAATGCCCCACTTCGTGGGTGGCGGTGCGGCCGAGATTGAAGGGGGGCGTGGCCGTGCCACTGGTCCCAAACGCCGCGGTGTTGATCACCACGCCGTCGGTCGCGGGGGGGCCACCGGGAAACTGGGCATAGCCAAGAAGGCCTGCCGTGAGCGGACAGACCCAGAGATTGAGGTGGGTCTTCGTGTTCACCGGCGCGATCCCGCCGCCGGCTGCCGACTTGACCGCATCGTCGGTCGTGAAGCCGCTGACCTTCGTCGCCGTCCGCGTCACGTCGACGAGCTTGAACGACATCCGCGTGTCGGTGACGAGTCCCCCCCAAGGAGTCGGTACCTTCGAGCGGTCGGGGTTGGCGGCGCGGTAGTCCTTGGTGAGGGCCTCGATCTGGCTGGCGATCTGGGCGTCGGAGATATTCTCGGCGTCGTTGCTGGAGACGACATGGACGACCGTGTCGATGACCACGATCGCCTCATCGACGAGGTTGAAGCGGGCCTCGCGCCGCTTCGACGTCGCCCCCTCGAGCTTCATGAGATTATTCCTGAATGCCGGATCCTTCTCGAGGAGCATCATGTGGGCCGCCATCGCCCCGCACGCCCGGCGGAGCGGCACCTTCTTCGTCGGCTTGGCACCCGTCTTCTTGGCCACGGTAAACCCCCTTGGTATGAAATCTGCGACGGTCTTTGTGGAGCGGTCATCGCCCCTCCTGTGGGGCGCACGACGCTCCCCCTAAGGTTAAGGCGTACGGGAACAGACAAACCGGACGCCGATCCCCAAGAATGGACGGCGTGTGCCCCCCATTCCAAGCCCACCAAGGCGTTATCTTACGGAAAACCCCTCGGAAAGTTCATGAAAACACGACTCTCGCCCCTCGCCCCCTCCGCGATCCCGAGGGCCTTCCTGGCTTTGCTCGTGGTCGCCATCCCCTTCCTCGTCGCCGCGGAGCCTCCCGCCATGCCCGTCGCCAGGCCGATCGTCATTGCCCACCGCGGAGCCAGCGGCTACCTCCCCGAGCACACCCTCCCCGCCAAGGCGCTCGCCCACGGCCAGGGAGCCGACGCCATCGAGCAGGATGTGGTGATGACCAAGGATGGCGTGCCGGTCGTCCTCCACGACACCTCGCTCGATGCGGTCAGTGACGTCGCGGTGAAGTTCCCCGGCCGGGCCCGGGCTGACGGGAAGCACCACTGCACCGATTTCACCCTCGCTGAACTGCGCACCCTCGCGCTCACCGAACGGCTCGATCCCGCCACCGGCCGACAGACCTACGCCGACCGCTTCCCGCGCGGGCAGTCGCGGTTCGGGATCGTTTCGCTCGAAGAGGAGCTCGAGTTTCTCGCCGGGCTCAACCGGAGCACCGGCCGGACCGTCGGCATCTACCCCGAGATCAAATCCCCCGCCTGGCACCGCTCCGAAGGACACGACGTCGCCAAGGTCGTCGTCGACCTCCTCCACCGCCATGGCTACGCCACGAAAGCAGACCTCTGCCACATCCAGTGCTTCGAGGCCGACGAGGTAACGCGGATCCGCGGCGAGCTCGGCTGGCAGGGGAAGCTCGTGCAGCTCATAGGGGGGAAGGACCAAGATGCGTTGGTCACCGCGGAGGGACTCGCGCGGATCGCGACGGTGGCTGACGGCATCGGGCCTCCCATCGAACGCGTCCTCGACGCGACTGGAAAGCCGACCGGCCTTGTCGAGCGGGCCCACGCCGCCGGGCTCGCCGTCCATCCTTACACGCTCCGCCGCGACCGGCTGCCGTCCTGGGCCGGCTCCTTTGACGATCTCCAGGAAGCCCTGTTCGCAGCCGGCGTCGACGGCGTGTTCAGCGACTTCCCCGATCTCACCGTGGCGTGGCTGCGCCACTCCGACCGCCGGTCCGAGTGATCTCCTCCACGACCGGCCAACCCACCCCTTCCCTCCGGAGAGGCTGGGGAGTTGAATATCCTCCGGATGGGAGGTCGGCATCGCCCTCTCTTCCCTGCGGGCGTGATCGCTCCCGCACATCCGCCCCGGACAGGCCCCCGAGGCCGTCTCCATGCCACACCAACTCCCGGGCCCATCCCCCACCTTGATGCGCTTCTGGGGGGTGCGCGGGTCGCTCCCGTCGCCGGGGCCGTCGACCCTCCGCTACGGTGGCAACACCACCTGCATCGAGGTACGGACAGGGGGCGAACTGATCGTCATCGATGCCGGCTCCGGTATTCGCTCCCTTGGGCAAGCGCTGCTGGAGGCGCACGCCGGCACGCCGATCAAGCTGACCCTCCTCCACTCCCATGCCCACTGGGACCACATCCAGGGCTTCCCGTTTTTCGCACCGGCCTACCTGCCGACGACGCGGATCCGGATCGTCGGTGGGCACACTTCTGCCGCAGAACTGCGGCGCGTGTTCGCCGATCAGATGGACGGGAAGCGCTGGTTTCCCCTCCCCTTCGACCGGCTCGCGGCGACGATCGATTTCGATCACCTCGACCTCGCCGGCGATCTGCGATTCCGGGTCGGGGAGGTGGCGGTGACGGCCTGCCCGACCAACCATCCGGGAGGGTCGCTCGGCTTCCGGATCGAAACCCCACAGGGGGCGATCGTTTTCTTGAGCGATCACGAGACCGGCGGCCCCGATGAACCGCGGATCCGCGACTTCATCGCCGGCGCGGTGCTCCTCATCGCCGATGCCCAGTACGACGCCACCGAGATCGTGACGCGGAGGGGCTGGGGCCACGGGTGTGTCGACGAGGTCATGACCCTCGCCGGCGGGGTGGGCATCGGCCGGGTGGTGCTCTTCCACCACGATCCCTCCCACGACGACACCTTCCTCGACGAGCTCGTCAAGAAGGCCAGGGCCCGCGCCGGCAGTGACCACCCCGGGATGATCGTCGAGGCGGCGCGGGAGGGAGATCGAATCGAGTTGTGAACGACGCGTCGGTGGCACGACGCCGACACGGTAGACTCCGCTCCGCCGACATCTGCCCGGCGCGTGGTCCGCGGCTATAGACAGCGGGGCGGCGCGCATGACTGACATGGGAGGGGGCATGACTCGAGACCAAACGACGGCGGACGATCTTTCCCTGGACTCGACGACCGGCCAGCGCGGCACGCCGACCGGCACGCGGCATGTCGTTCTCGCGTTTGCCGTCCTTCTGGCGGTGATCACTTATGTCGACCGGGTCTGCATCTCGCAGGCGGCGCCGCAGATGCGCGAGGATCTCGGCCTCTCGAAGGAGCAGATGGGCTGGGCGTTCTTCGCCTTCTCGATCGCCTACGCGAGCTTCGAGATCCCCGGTGGCTGGCTCGGCGACCGGATCGGACCGCGGGCGGTGCTGATGCGCGTCGTCACGATGTGGTCGGCGTTCACGATCCTCACCGGCTGGGCCTGGAACTTCTGGTCGCTGCTGACGTTCCGTTTTCTGTTCGGCGTCGGCGAGGCAGGCTGCTTCCCCAACCTCGCCAAGGTTTTTTCCTTGTGGCTCCCCGGCCATGAGCGCGTCCGAGCGCAGGGGATCATGTGGCTTTCGGCCCGCTGGGGGGGCGCGTTCACGCCGCTGCTCGTCGGCTGGATGCTCTCGAAGGACTACCTCGGCCTCCACTACAAGTGGACGTTTCTCCTCTTCGGGCTCCTCGGGGTGGTGTGGGCGGTGCTGTTCTGGAGCTGGTTCCGCGACAACCCCCGCCATCACCCAGGCGTCAACGCCGCAGAGCTGGCGATCATCGGCGATTCGGCCGATCGCCAGGTGGGGCACGGGGCGGTGCCGTGGGAGCTGTTTCTCTCGAGCCCGAGCGTTTGGCTCCTGTGGCTCCAGTACTTCTGCCAGAACTTTTCCTGGTATTTCTATATCACGTGGATGCCGACTTTCCTCAAGGAGACGTTCCCCGATTTCACCGACATGCAGCGCGCCCTAGCCGGCTGCGTGCCGCTGTTTTTCGGCGGGATCGGATCGTTCGTGTCGGGCTCGATCGCAGCCAGCCTCGCCGATCGACTCGGCAGCACGGCGCGGGCCCGGCGGACGCTCGGCTGCGTCGGGCTGTGCGGCGCGGCGGTGATGCTGCTTGTCTCGGTATGGCTGCAACAGCTCGCCGCAGCCGGCGGAGGCCTCACCACCTTCGGCGTCGCGGCACTTTTCGCGATGGGGCTGGCGAGCTTCGGCAACGATCTCTCCATGCCGGGCAGCTGGGGGGCCTGCATGGACATCGGTGGCAAGCACACCGGCTCGCTCGCCGGGAGCATGAACATGATGGGGAACTTCGGCGGTGCCCTCTCGCCGGTCATCGTCCCCGCGCTCCTGACGGCGTTCGCGGCGCCAGGCACCACCGCCCCGAACTGGTCGGTCGCCTTCCTCCTCTTCGCGGCAGTCTACGCCGTCGGCGGCGTGGCCTGGCTGTTCATCGACCCGGTCACTTCGCTCGCGGGCGAGGATCACGACTGACTCTGTCGCTCACCCCAGCCCAGCGCGGAAGTCGTCTGCCTGGCGGCGGATCGTGCGGAGCTCAGCGGCATCCTTGCGTTCGAGATTCTTCAGCTGCATCGACATGCGGGGATTGGCTTTGAGCAGCGCCGCGTGGCGGGCGAGAAAATCCCAGTAGAGGGTCGTGAACGGACAGGCAGTGGGGCCGGTGGCCTGCTTCGGCTTGAAGCGGCAGCCCTTGCATGCATTGCTCATCCGCTCGATGTAAGCGCCGCTGGCACAGTACGGCTTCGAGGCCATCACACCGCCATCAGCGAACTGGCTCATGCCGAGCGAGTTGGGCAGCTCCACCCACTCCACCGCATCGACATACACAGCCAGATACCAGCGGTGCACCTCCTGCGGCCGCACGCCGGCAAGCATCGCAAACAGTCCCGTCACCATGAGCCGCTGGATGTGGTGGGCATAGCCGTAGGTGAGCGTCTGCGAGAGGGCGTCGCGCAGACAGTTCATCTCCGTCGCCGCCGTCCAGTAAAAGGCCGGCAATGGCAGGGTGGCGCCGAGGGCGTTTCGCGACTCGTACTCCGGCATGAAATGCCAGTAGACACCGCGGACATACTCCCGCCACCCGATCACCTGACGGATGAATCCCTCCGCCGCCTCGATCGGCACCAGGCCCTCCCGCCAGGCGCGCTCGGCGCCGGCCACGACGTCGCGCGGATCGAGGAGCTTGAGATTCATCGCCGCAGCGAGACGCGCATGGTAGAGCCACGGCTCGCCGGTCCAGATCGCATCTTGATACCGGCCGAAGGAGGGGAGCCGGTGGACGAGGAAATCGTGGAGCGCCGCGCGGGCCTCCTCGGGTGTCACCGGCCAGTCGAAGGCCTCGAGGCTCCCCGGATGATCGGCGAAGCGCGTGTTTACCAGCTCGATCACCCCGCGCGTGACTCCATCGGGGGGAAAACGGCGCGGGGCGGGGAGCTTCCCCGGCCCCGCCTTCGGAAAGGCGCCGCGGTTGTCGGCGTCGAAGTTCCACGCCCCGCCGGCCGGCTCGCCATCCTCCATCAAGACGCCATGCTTCTCCCGCAGCGGCCGGTAGAACCATTCCAGGCGGAGCTGCTTCCGGCCGCGGGCGTGGAGGGCAAACTCGTCGACGGTGCTGAAGAAATGCCGATCGGTGCGGATCTCGAGGGGGATGCCCGCCTCGCGCGCCGCGGCGACGATCTCCTCGCGCACCCGGTGCTCGCCCGGCTCGACGACGATCAGCTTCGCCGGCCGCCCCGGCGGGAGCGCAGGGCGTGCGCCTTTGGCACCCGGCCGACCGCGGCCGACGGAAGCCTCGCCGCCGAGGCTTACCAAGAGCGCGCTTGCCAGCGAACGCGGCTCGTCGACGGCGGGCGTGGCCGAGAGCGCCCGGTAGTCGACCGGCAGCCCCTCGGCGACGAGCCGATCCCGAAAGTGACGCATCGCGGCGAGGAACATCACGATCCGCGGCTTCGCCGACCAGACATGCGTCGACTCCCCCGCCACCTCCGCCATCCAGACGGCATCCTGGGAGGCATCGAATCCGTCAAAGGCCGCTGAGCGGCGGTCGAGCTGGTCGCCGAGAACGAGGACGAGGTGGCGGGGCATCGGAGGCTCGCGGGGGAGTAGGGGGCCGCAGCCTCAATTATGGCAGGCTGCGGAGGGAACGGGAGATCGGCCGAAGAGCCGGCCTTCACCCCCGGAAACCGATCGCCCTCTTTCACCGATTCCTCGCCCCCCCGGCCCCAGACGCCCTAGGCTGCGGAGGTGTTCTCCTGCACCCGGGAGCCTGTTGTCGTGCCAGCCACCCTCGCCCGAATCATCGTCGCCGTGCCCGCGATCCGCACCGTCACGCACCTGGATCCCCACGAGGTCTATCGCGGCCAGGTGTTCCACGACGGGCTTCTGTGGGAGGGCCACAGTGCCGGGACGGTCGACGACTACCGGATCGATGTCCACGACCCCGACACCCTCGCCGTCATCGCCTCCGCTCCGGTCCCCCACACGCTCGAGTTCCTCTACCCTTTCGCTGCGGGGACGATCCTCGCGGTCGGCAAACACTTCGACGAGCGTCGCGGCTGGCTCACCTACCATTCCACCGTACGGTTCGACGCGGCGCCCCCGCTCCCGCGGCTGCGCGTGCGGGTCCGCGCGATGCCGCGGAGGCTCCAGGTCGAGCAGTTCGGCGGCTCCGCCGGCAGGATGTGGTTCAACGAGCCCGGCTCACGGAAGGTGTTCCGCTGGAACGGCTGGTGGGCCCGGCCGCTTTGCCCCGAGGTCCACTTGCCAGGGGCAATGATCCCCTTCGGCCGCTGGCTCTTCGTCCTCGAGCGCAACGACGTCCGCCCCGGCCGGGAGACGATCGCCCGCATCGACACGGTCACCCACGCGATTGAGCGGAGCTTCCCCGACACGCGCCGCCACCTGACGATGATCCTCGATCTGGAGGGGTTGCCGTGGATCGCGGCGCCCGAGGCCTGGGCCGATCAGGTGCTCCTGCTCGACAAGGCGACCAACCGGCTGGCCGCCACGCTCCCCGTACCGGGCAAGCCGGTCGCCGTCGCCCGGTTGGGGGAGTGCCTCGTCGTCTTCGCGGCGGAGGCGCGGCAGGCGTCTTTTTTCGATCTCTCAAGCGCCGGCTTCCCGCTCGTGGCCCGGTGGGATCTCGCCGGCCTGGGCAGCGACTTCCTCAACGCCCGCTCGTTGCAGATCGATCCGCACAGCGGCCGGCTCTTCCTCCGCTCCCCATTCCATCCGCGGATCTCCGGCAACACCCCGGCGGTCCGGGTGGCGGTCGATCCCGACGGCGCCACCCTCGCCCGGTGCACCGCAACGGGTATCAGGCCGACTTTGCCGCAGCCTCACGGCGCCGGACATGCCGGGGCGTGACGACATCCCATGCCAGCCCGAGCGCCTTGAGGAGGCGGATCTCGTAGTAGCTGATGTCGATCTCCCACCAGCGGTGCTGGACACTCGCCGACGAGGGATCCTCGTGGTGGTTGTTGTGCCAGCCCTCGCCAACGGTCAGCAGGGCGACGAACCAGTTGTTGCGGCTCGCCTCGCCGGTCTCGTAGTTGCGGTAGCCGAACATGTGGGAGAGCGAGTTCACCGACCAGGTGATGTGCCACACTGCCACAATCCGCACGTACACACCCCACACCACGAGGCTCAACGCCAGCGGCAGGGCCGCCTCGCGGCCCCAGCCGATCCAGCCGATCGCCCCCCCGGCAACGAAGTAGACCGGGATCTGTGCCAGACCGATCCACATCAGCAGCCAGGGGCTTTTCTCGATCCGCATGTAGAACGGATCGCGGAGAATATCCTTGGAGTAGGTGGCCATCGCATTGAGCGAATGGGCATCCCGGTTGTTGACCATCAGCCAGCCGAAATGCGACCAGAGAAACGTCACCAGCGGCGAATGGGGATCGGGTTGCTTGTCGGAATGGACATGGTGGATACGGTGCACCGTCACCCAGCGGGCGGGCGAATCCTCGAGGCAGCAGATCCCGAGGATGGCGAAGGCATGTTCGACCCAGGGGAGGGTCTTGAAGCTGCGGTGCGTGAGGAGGCGGTGGTAGCCGATCGTGATCCCCTGCCCGAAGACATGGATCCCGACCACCATCGTCCAGAAACCGATCCACGAGAAGAACTGCGGCACGAAGGCCAGCAGCGCCAGCAGGTGAACGCCAAGGATCGTGCCGGAATAGACCCGGTTGATCGTGTACGGCTGCACAGCCGTGGGGACGTCGAAGTGGGCCGACGCCGCGGGAAGAGAAGCCATAGAAGAACGGACTCCAGACAACGCCGATCGCTCCGGCCAGGGTTGGCCGGGCAGGGCAGAGGCACGCCACTACGATAGCCAATTGCCACCCACTCGGCTAAGTCACCGGTGCCCTTTCCCGTGCCAAAACACGTTTCCCTTCCCGACGTCGCACCAATCATGCCGGCTGCGGGGACCTTACCGACATCACTCGGCCAGCGATACCCGGATCAGTTCCTTGTCGTTGCGGATGAAAACACTCCGGTCGGCATACGCCGGAGGGCACCACACCACCCCGCGGCCGAACGCCGACTGCGTCGTGTCGAGGAGATGGGTGCGGTCGAGCTCCTCATAGCCTGCGGAGGAGAGCTTGGCGATCACGAGGTCGCCGGTTTCGGCGAACAGGAAGTAGCGGTTGCCGTGGCGGGTGATGAAGGCCGTCGCTGATGGCGGAGCACGGTCACCGAACGGCCCCGGGCTCGACCACTTCACCGCGCCGCCAGGAATCTCGATCCCGCGCAGATCCCCCTTCTCGTGGAAGCCGTAGAGCATCGTGCCGTCGACGATCGGCTGGACGTTGACCGCCGAGATGCCGTGCTTGGCCTTGTTCCGCCACACAACCTCGACCCCCGGCTTGTCGGCGGCGAGTTTGACCAGCAGGTTCTTCTCTTGGAAGCCGCCGACGTAGAGGTGCTCCCCCACCTTCACCGGCGCCATGATGATCGAGCCGTTGTCGGCGTTGTAAGGAGTCTCCCAGAGGATCGCGCCAGAGTCGGGCGACACCGCATACATCCCATCGGGCTTCATGAGCACCAGCTGCCGCACGCCAGCCGCCTCGATGATCGACGGCGGAGAGTAGCCCTGCTCGAGGGCGGTGCCGGCGCGCCACAGCTCCTTACCGGTGAGCTTGTCAAGCGCCACAACATGGGCCTTGGCGGTGCCGGCGATGACGAACAAGCGATCGCCGTCGACGAGCGGATGGCCCGCCCAACCCCACAGAGCCGCCTTCGTCTCGTACTCCTTCTTCAGGTCCTTCACCCACACCACCCGGCCGTCGGCGACAGCGAGGCAGAGGAGGTTCCCCTCGGCGCCGAGCGTGTAGACATGGTCGCCGTCGACCGTCGGCGTGCAGCGTGGTCCGGCCGGATAGCTGATCGTGTAGGCGACCGGGATCTCATGCTTCCAGATTTCTTTCCCCGTCGCCTCGTCGAGGCAGAGCACTCGCTCGGTGCCCGCGGCTGTCTTCCGCTCGAAGTTGTCCCCTGGCAGCTCTCCTCCGGGCACGAAATCGGTGACAAACACTTTGCCCCCCGCGACGGCCGCCCCGGCATAGCCCCCGGCCACCGGTGCCCGCCACACGACCTTCGGCCCCCCGGCGGGGAACTTTTCCAGAATCCCGTCCTCACGCCAGACGTTGTCGCGCTGCGGGCCCATCCATTGCGGCCACTGGTCGGCGCGGACAGCGGCCCCCGGGAGCCCCACCAAGACGGCGACGGCGACGACCAGTGAGCTCGGCCAAGCGGCGAGAAGACAAGGAACAAGGCGGCGGATCATGATGGCCTCGGGCGGACAAGGGAGGCGCTCACGGACCATCCATGGCAGCCGCCGACAGAATACTCCGCCAGGCCCTGGCCGCGGCAAACCGCAGTTCCTCACAAGCCCCGGGGAGGACCCGGCTTGACAGACTTCTGCATGATGCATACACATTTATGCATGAGAACCACTCTCGACATCGACGATGCCCTTCTCTCCGAGGCGAAGCGCCGTGCCGCCGACAAGGGCACGACGCTCACGGCGTTTGTCGAGCACGCGCTCGCTGCGGCGCTCGCCGGCCGGGACGAAACGGGCCCTCGCTACCGCCTCGCCTGGAAGACCCACCGAGGATCATCGCCGCCTACCGTCGATGTGGCTGACCGTGACCATCTGATCGATGTCATGGAAGGGCGGCGATGATTGCCGTCGACACGAACGTCCTTCTCTACGCCGATCGCGAGGAGACGCCGCAGCACCGGGCAGCGCTGCGAGCGCTGCGACGGCTCGCGGAGGGGCACGAGGCGTGGGCCATTCCCATCCAGTGCGTCGGCGAGTTTCTCCGCGTCGTTTCCCACGATCGGGTCTTTCAGCCTCCGACACCGATCGGTGAGGCCCTGGCGTCGATCGAGTCGCTGCTGGCGAGCCCTTCAGCGCGCGTCCTCGTCCCAGGGGGCAGGTATCTGCGGATCCTTCGGGAGGTGATCGAACGGGCGGAAGTCCGCGGCAACCTCGTCTTCGACGCCCAGATCGCGGCGGTCTGCCTGGAGCACGGTGCGACAACGCTCCTCACCGAGGATCGCGACTTCACCCGTTTCCAGGGACTCAAGCCGCTATCGCTCGCAGCCTTCCTCGCCGATTGAGCACAGGCTCTGCGCTGTTCAATGCGCCGGCACCCGCTCCACGATCCCGACATCGATCGACTGCCCGCCGCCGGTCTGGCGGCAGTGGACGGCGACGAGATTCTCACCTTCCTTCAGCGCGGCCCGCCCCGCCGCAAGCATCGGCACCTCGACATACTCCGTCACGAAGCCCTGGATCGTGGCGGCGAGGACGCCATTGATGAAGATCTCGGCGTCTTCATCGTGGTGGATGCGGAAGAAGAGCTTCCCGTCGGGGAGCTTTTCGAGGTTCACGATCCGCCGCAGCCAGATCTCTTTGGTGCTCCACTCGGTGCGGAGCGTCGTGCCGGGGGTGCCCTCGGTGCCGAAGCCCCCCGGGCCGCGCTTCCACCCAGAGTCGTCGTAGCCCGGCTTGTCCCAGGTCGGCGGCGGTGGCTCGAGCGAAAAGCGCCACTCCGCCGGGCCGGCTTCGGCCGTCGGCACAAAGTCGCGGAAGACTGGCGCGGGCTCAAACAGCATCCGGTGCCAGGCGGCCGTCTCTTCTGGATCGAGCTTGAGGATCTCGCGATCGTAGGTCAGCAGGCCGTTGACCTCGATCTCGACGTCGGTCGTCTGCGTGTAGACCGCCGCTGCGAGCCCCCGGCCGACGAGCCCGTGGAGCCGCTCCATGAGATGGCCGTAGGCGGCCCGCAGATCGGCCTCATTCTGGAAGGTGCGGTAGCCCCAGTTGTCGGCGTCTCTCCACAGATGCCCCTTCACCGGCAGCCCCAAGCCGCCAAACTCGCCGAGCACACTCACCCGGTCAGGCATGACTGGAAACATCCCTGGGCCGGGGTACATGTGCATGTCCTTCATGTCACCGGAGCCGCGATCGGTCCAGCCGCTCGGGCCGTTGACCAGCCGCGTCGGGTCGCGTTCCTGCACCCACTTGAGGATCTCGTTGGTGTCGTGCTGCCCCCAGCCCTCGTTGAACGGCACCCAGACGACGATCGACGGGAAGAACCGGAGCCGATCGATCATCGCAGCGGTCTCGGTGCGGAACTGCGCCTTCTCCTCCGCGGTGAACTCGCCGTCCTCCGGCCAGTCGGGCTGGACGAACTGCCTCCTTCCCGCCCCCATCCCGCTGGGCTGATCCTGCCAGACGAGCAGGCCGAGGGTATCGCAGTGGTGGTAGTAGCGGGCCGGCTCCACCTTGATGTGCTTGCGGAGCATGTTCATGCCGAGGGATTTGAGCACCTCGAGGTCGGACTTCATCGCCGCGTCGCTCGGCGGCGTGAGGAGGCCGTCGGGCCACCAGCCCTGATCGAGCGGGCCGATCTGAAACAGCGGCTTGCCATTCAGGCACAGCCGCAGGATCCCCTGTTCGTCGCGCGCCTTCGTGATCGAACGGAGCGCGAAGTAGCTCCCCACCCGGTCGATCACCTTGCCGTCGGCGCCGACGAGCTCGACGTCGACGGGATAGAGGTGCGGGTCGTCGGGCGTCCACAGACGCGGCTCCTTGACGGTGACGTAGATCGGCTTGCCGATGGTCCCCTCGCCAAGAACCTTCCGCGTGCCGGCGCCTGCGGTGACGCGGAGGCGCGGGAGCGTGCCCGCGACTCGGCCGTCGGTCTCGACGGTGATCTCCACCTCACCTCGCTCCACGTCGGCGACGGGAAAGACGCCGCTGATTTCGAGCTCGGGCACCGGCTCCATCCACACCGTCTGCCAGATGCCGCTGACGGGTGTGTACCAGATCCCTTCGGGCTTGAGCTTCTGTTTGCCGCGCGGCTGCGGGCCCTCATCCGAAGGATCCCAGACGCGGACGACGAGCTCATTGGCCCCGGGCTTGAGCTGATTGGTGACGTTGAAGGAGAAAGGATCGGAGCCGCCGCTGTGATCACCGAGCTTCGTCCCGTTGAGCCACACGCTCGCGTGCCAGTCGACAGCGTCGAAGCGGAGTATGACCCGCCTCCCCTGCCACGCCTGGGGCACGGTGACCGAGCGCCGGTACCAGAGAAGCTGCTCCTTCGAAACGCTTCTCCCCACCCCCGACAGCGCCGACTCCGGCGCGAAGGGGACAAGGATGTTTCCATTCCATGCCTGGGGCGGCGGGCCATCGGCCGTTGGCACGCCGCTCTCGCCGGCGGGCCGATCGACGATTGCGTATTCCCACAAGCCGTTGAGATTGAGCCACGACTCTCGCACCAACTGCGGTCGGGGGTATTCGCGCCAGGCGTTGTCGGGGGTGACCTCTTTCCCCCATCGGGTCATGAGGGGCACCGCAGCGGGCTTCCAGTCGGCCGCAGGAGCGGCCACCAGCGGGAGGCTGGCGAGCGCAAGCAGGGAGGCGAAGAGACGACGGACCATGGTAGCTTTCCCCAGACGACCAAATGCTTTCCCAGAGACACCATGCCGGAGAGAGGATTCTAGGGGAAACAGGGGCCATCGACAGACGGCGGCCGCCGCCGCCTGGCCCAATTGACGCTGTCTCGGCACCCTCCCCGGGGTATCCTTGGCACGGTGAGACTCTGGGGCGTATGCCTGTTTTCCTCATTCACACGCGTAGTGCCATGGCCTCCTCTCCGCCCGACTGCTCGGCCCGGCGATCCCCACTGGGGTTCGCTCTGATCGTCGTCGGATTGGCGCTGGTCGTTGGCGCCACAACGCGGTCGCCGGCAGCCGACGACGACCTCTTCGAGAACCGCATCCGGCCGCTCCTGGTCGCCCGCTGCCAGGGCTGCCACGCGACCGCCATCGGCAAGACTAGCGGCGGCCTGGCGCTCGACTCCCGGCAGGGCTGGCAGACCGGCGGCGACTCCGGGCCGGCGATCGTCCCGGGCGACAGCGACGCGAGCCTGCTGCTCCGGGCTGTGCAGGGGGCCGACGGGGTTTCGGCGATGCCTCCGGAGGATGCCGGGCCTGCGCTGACCCCCGGCGAGATCGCCGACCTCGCCACCTGGATCAGCTCTGGTGCTGCCGATCCGCGCGTCCTTGAAGCCCGCCTTGGCGGCATGAATCGCGAAGCAGCCGCGTCGTGGTGGAGCTTTTCCAGGCCGGTGGCGGCGATCCCGCCGGACGTCTCCGATGCGGGGCGCGTGGCCAACGACATCGACCGCTTCATCGTCGCCGAACTGGAGTCGAGCGGCCTGAAGCCGGCAGCGCTGGCCGATCGGCGCACGCTCCTGCGACGGGTCACGTTCGACCTCACCGGCCTCCCCCCGACGCCCGCAGAGATCCGCGATTTTCTCGACGACACCGCCCCCGATGCCTGGGACCGGGTCATCGATCGGCTCCTCGCTGCGAGTGCCTACGGAGAGCGCTGGGGACGCCACTGGCTCGACGTCGCCCGCTATGCCGACACCGCCGGCGACGGCGCCGACTACCCCGTCCGCGAAGCCGGCAGCTACCGCGACTGGGTGATCCGGGCCTTCAATGCCGACATGCCCTACGACGCCTTTCTCGCCCGGCAGATCGCCGGCGACATCCTCGCCCGTGAGGCTCCGATTTCCGACTACGCCGATCTCGTCACCGCCACCGGCTTCCTCGCCGTCGGCAAGCGCTACGGCTACGCGCCCAACACCGATTTCCAACACCTCGATTTCGCCGACTGCATCGACTCCCTCGGCCGCTCCGTGCTCGGCCTCTCGCTCGGCTGCGCCCGCTGCCACGATCACAAATACGATCCCGTCACCGCCCCCGACTACTACGCCCTCTACGGCATCCTCCAGAGCACCACCTGGGCCTTCCCTGGGGGTGAGGAACAGAAACGGCCGGCCAACTTTCCCGCGCTTTTGCCCCCGGAGGAAGCAGCTCGGCTCGACCGGGAGAAGGCCGAGACGCTAGCGGCACTCGATCGGGAGCTGGCCGAGCAGACGCGCGAGAAGATGGAGCTCGAGGGAGCAACGTTTGCCGGGGGAGTCGACCTCGATCTCGAGGCCCAGGCGATCGGCAAGGGGCCAAACGCGGCGCCGTGGCTCTCCGCCGGGCCGAATACCGTGCTGGGAGAGGCGCAGAGCCCGTGGCGGCATGTCCACCCGGAGGGAACGCGCGGCGTGCGCGTCGGCACGGGAGCGCCCAACGAAGGGGTGCGTCACACGTTCCACGACCGTCTCACCGCCACCCCCGGGATGCCGCTCCACGTCTGCTTCGATTTCCGCACGATCTCCTCGGGCGCCGCCGGGGAGCCGGCCGGGGCCTGCCGCTTTTATCTCGGCCGGGGTGTGATCGAGTCGACGGCGCTCGATCTCTCGGCCACACAGCGCGAGCTCGCCCTCCGCGACGGCGACGGGTGGCGGGTGGTGACGCCCCTCGAGCCGGGCCGCTGGTACCACGTCAGCGTAGCGCTCGACCATGCCACGAAGACCGGCAGCGGGTCGATCACGCCGTTCCCGGAGGAGGGCCAGTCGCCCCAGCCGATCTCCTTTACGGACGTGAAGCTCCCCGCGGGATGGGATGGCATCATCGACACGTTCATCTGCGATGGCCTCGGGGCTGTCGGCGGCCCAGCCACGATCCGTGACATCGACAATGTCGGCCGGCAGCGGGCCCCCTTGCCACTGCCTGGCGCTCCGCCGGCGGTGAAGTCCCTGCCGCCGGCAGATGCCAGCGAG
>SIAG01000015.1 GCA_009691925.1 Planctomycetaceae bacterium | reverse complement strand
GCACCCTCCGCAAGACCGCTCTGGTCATGCTCAAGAACGAAACAACCAACAAGGTCGGGATTAAAAACAAACGCCTCACCGCAGGCTGGGACGACGACTACCTCCTCGAAGTGCTTGTCGGGTAATGACTTATGGTGCGATCGCCCTGCTAGCCGTCCCCACGCCAAATTCTTACAGCGCGGTTTTCAGAAAATTACTTGAGCGCCGAAGGCCCTACTGGGAAACGACTTAACGACAAGGCAGTCGGCAAATGACTGGCATCCCGCGCTCCCAACTGGCCACACGCGTAGCCCCCGCCCAACCAGCCCCGGTCCGTCGAGGGGATGGCAGCACGTTGAAAACTCTTTGAGGCGATCACCCCCGCGGGCCTTTCGGGGGGCGTTCATCGTGGAAATCACTGCTCATCATGATCCATAGACCCAACGTCTATGCTCAGCCGGCCGGGCACGCCGCCACACACCAGCCCATCACCGTTGGCTCTCCCATGCTTGCCAGATTGATCTACCGCTCATTCTTCCACGGCATCAGATTCGTCGAGCGTCTCGTGCCGCCTCCGATGCTTGCATGCGTGCTCTGGCCTTTCGTCGCCGTGTTCGCTTTCGGCCGCTCCCTTAGCGAGGCAGGCCGGAGAGCGCAACGCGGCTTTGCCGAGGCCTGCGGCAGACCGCTCGGCTCGGCAGAGCTGTGGCGGTGCTTCATCGGTGAGACGTACGTGCGGCTCGCCACGCTCTGGCCGGAGCGCTTCGTGACACGAGCCTGGCAGCGTCGATTCGTTGTGACGGGTTTGGAGCGTGTGCTGGACTGCCAGGCCACCCGGAGGCCGGTGGTGCTGGCAGTGATTCATGCTCACCACGTCCACTTGATTCAACTGTTTTTGCGGGCGCACGGGGTGAGCGTCGCCTCGCTCACGTACGCTCCGCAGAGCAGCGAAAAGCGACGTTTGATCCATCGAGCCGTGGACCGTCGCTCACCACTGGCGGGATTGCCACATTCGTTCCCGCGCGCGAAAATCCGGTCGGCGTATGCCTTCCTGCGAGACGGCAAGTGCCTCCTCGTGGCCTGCGACGTGCCAACCAAAGACGCCGTCACGATGCCCTGGGCCCTCGGCACGATTCGCATCCACGTCGGTCCGTATCGACTGGCCGCCTTGGCGGAAGCAAGCGTCATCCCCGCCGTCTGTTGGCAGGAGAAGCCCTGGCTCTTCCATCTGTCGTTCGGCGAACCCGCAATCGCTCCGGCCCGCTCCTCCGACATCCTCGCCTTCGAGCCGCTCGCCAGATATTGCCTCGCGATCTGGCGGCCCTTGCTCGAACGACACCCGGAACAGGTTGGTTTTTCCCCTGGCGCGTGGGACGCGGCAAAGCAGCCGACGAATGCGAACTGACCGGGTCAGCTCTCCGTCGCAAACACCAGGAACGCCGAGGCCTTTCCCTCGACTTCTGGCGTCGGGCTGATCCGGCTGCAATCGGCCCGCATGCGGCCGAGAACCGATCGAACGGTCTTCAGCATCAGCTGCGTGAGAGCGGCGCCGCTGCAGTAATGGGAGCCGGCACCGAACGGCAGGCTCGTCAGCCGGGAGAAAGGACAGCCCGAGGCCGACCCCAGAAACAGGTAGACGACGTCCCCCGGCTCGACCGCCTCGCCTCCGAGGGTGTCGGCGCCGACACAAGCCCGCATCGTTAAGTTCACTGGCACGATCGCATACGCATCGAACCCCACCGTGCGCTTGGCCGCTTCATCAGCGGTAAGCCCCTCGCGCCGGGCTGTCGCGTAAACGTTCACGAGCGTTGTCAGCAGCGCGTGCATCGGGCTGACGCCCATGACCAGCAGGGAGAGCACCGCCGCCTGATCTCCTTCGTCGAGCGACTCGAAGTCGAGCGATCGACAGCAGCGGTCGATCGATTCGTCGCACCCTGCGAGCGACGAGAGGGTGGGAAACGGATTGAAGAAATCGATGGCAAGCATATCCCGGACCGGCAGTTCCACCGGCTTGCCCGTCATCGCCGTGATCGCCCTTGAAAACAACAACGTCACCAACCGGGCGGCGACCATCGCCGCCGTACAGGGCTCGGCGGCCAGGCCCTCCTCGACAACGGCCGTCATGTCGTCTGCGGAGATCGCCCTGACACCGGCGGCGCAGCGATCGAGTGCTCGCTGCATCGAGAGCCGCCGGCGCTCATGCTGCGGGCCATCCACCATCATCAGGCCGATGTCACAGAACCGGCGGATCCATCGGGTGCGATCTGGCTTGGCAATGGTGAGGATTTGCCCGAGAAAGTCGAATTGCCGGTAGCGTGGCGACTGCATCACCGCCTTGGCCTGCCCGGCGTCGACCACCACGAACGCTGACGGCCCATCCCCATCGCGTCGAAACACCATCACCGGCGGCTGGATGGCTGGAAATCGATCGAATCGCCGCCTGCCCGTCACCGAGCGGATCGTGTCGAGCACCCGGATGTTCTTCATCGGGACTCTCCGTCGGGCGGTTCTCGACTCGGAACACGGTCTAGCGGCGATACCGGCGGCCGGGCGGCCACCTTGGCTTCGACGAACGTGATCAGGTCGCCTACCGTGCTCGACGCCGTGACGGCGTCGTCCCCGATGCGAACGTCGAATCGTTCCTCGATCTCATTGAGGAGCTCAAGAAAATCGAGAGAATCCAAGCCGAGAGCCGAGAGCGTCCGCACCAGGATTTCGGCGTGGGGCCGCGCCGCGGAGCCCTGCTTGACAAGCCTGTCGACGATGAATGGCGCCACTTCGGATTCCATCGCGTCATTCCCCCGAGCCGGCAAGTTGTCAACGGACTTCCAAACGAGCCTACCGCCGTCGACGGCACGGCTGCAAGGGATTCGAGGCGTGTTCCTGCCGGTCACTTCGGCCGACGGTTAAGCGTGTACCAGCCGGTGTCGTGGAGGAGCGCGAGACCGGCAGGGAGATCGCCCGAGGAGGCGCTCCGCACGCCGGGGCACTTGAGCTCGTGGATCACTCCCTCGCGGAGGTTCGTCATCTCGAGGCGGACCTTCAAGCCATCGGCGCTCGGCGTCGCTTTGACGATCTCGCACGGTGCTTCGTCGACGATGGGGCTGCCATAGTCGGCCTGATAGATGTAGGTAAAGCCCCGCGCCGCGTAGCTTTTCACATCGGCCGCCGTGGCCTTATCGACCGGGCTTGTGAACTCAAGCTCAAAGCCATCGGTGAGCGCCTTCATGGCGCGGATCTCGAACGGCAGCTTGCCGGTCCACACCAGCCGCTCAAGCGCATAGTCGCCGCCGCCACGCGAGCCCCACCCGCGGTTGGTGCCGCCGACATAGAGCGAGCCGTCGGGGGCGAATTGGACGGCAAGCGACCCGCTTCCAAAACCCTCTCGGAAGGGAAAGCAGGCCCCCTGCATGATGCCGTCGATCGTCTCCAGGCTGCAGCGCATGAGGATCGAATGCGACTGATCGGTGACGAACACCTGCCCGGCAAACGGCCCAAACTTCCCCTCCGTCGCATCACCCACCACCCCCGCCGCGCTCTTCCCCACAAGATCGTAAGGGAAAACGACGACCGCTGGGCGGTACTCCGGGATCCGCTTCATCTCCTCCGCCCACCGGCTGCCGCTCCTCGGCTCGGTCGGCTTCGGCCCCATCTCCGGCGCCAGGTCATACCACTTGAATCCGCCCGGATGGCCAACGAACTCCCCCGGCCGCAGCTCTTTGAGCGCGCACGATCCGTTCCACGGCCCTTGGTTGTCGGTGTAGAGCACCTTCCCTGCGCAGTCAAAGCCGATCCCGCCGGGGGATCGGACGCCGGAGGTGGTGGGGATCGTGCGGCCGTCGGGGGTGACGCGCATCGCCCAGCCACGAAACGGCACTTCGCTCGAAAAGCTCCCCGTCAGGCAGAGCACGATCCACAGGTTTCCTTCGGCGTCAAACTTCGATCCGAAGGCATATTCGTGGTAGTCGCCCGAGACGCCCCAGCCATCGGCCACCGTCTCGATCTCGTCGGCCTCGCCGTCGCCATCGGTGTCCTTAAGTCGGCTCACCTCCGGCCGCTGCGTCGCATAGAGCCAGCCATCCTTCCAGGCTAGGCCCAGCACCTCGTGGAGCCCATGGGCGAAGCGCGTCCAGGTCGGCTCGCTCCCGGCCGGATCGCTGACGATCCAGATCTCCCCCCGCCGGCTGGCGACGGCGATCTTATTATCGGGGAGCCACTCGAGCGCCCCCACTTCGAGAAAGGCATCCGGCGGGATTTTGAGTTGTTCGATTGCGTAAAAATCGGCCTCGGTCGGCTTCTTGAGCGGCTCGGCGGAGCGCGCTGGGGCCGCAACGATGATCGTCTGAAGCAACGCAAGCAGAGCAATTGCGACAAACGCCCCGCTGAATCGCATCGCGACGCGACGCACGTCAAAAATCACCATGAGAGTTCCTCCTGGAAAGTGACGCGGGCCTCGGCGGCCGTCTCGACCGGGGTCTTCAGGCAATAGCGCAGTTCTTTCTTGCCGTCGATCGTCACGACCGTGGCTGGACCGACGCCCGCCCCGAGCACGCGCACCCGCCAAAAGCCGGCGACGCGCCACCAGCCATCGGCCTCCGCCTCGATCGAATCGGCGACGGCGGCACGGAAGACGAGGCCTTCGAGCCCGGCGTCATTCGGCTGGCGTTCGACGGTCACGGCCCGCTTCAGGAACGGGTTGCCGACGGAGTCGCCGCCGATCGATTCGCGGACGGCGATTTTTTCAGCGGGCAGCGACCAGCGAAAGGTCGGTCGCCCCTCCTTGTCGAGCGCGTAGCCGCCGAACCGTCCGCCGCGCTTTCGGACAGGCTCCGTTGGCCATGGGGCATCGAGCGAAGGGAGGATCGCCACGCAGGGGCCCGCGTCGGGCGAAAAGACGGCATCCCCCATCGGCGGCTGAAAGCCTTCTCCGCGGCCGCTCCAGTGGCGGCGGGCATCGATGAAGGATCCCTTCCAAACAAGCGCCAAGCGAAACGCCTCGGCGTCCCAGGCGATGTTGACCCGTTCCGGGAAGCCGATGCCGATCGCCCGCGGCCCGGCCCCTTCGATGAAGTTGCGGTAGATCACCGGCTTGTCGGTGGCGACCAGCTCAATCGGATCGTTCCCCAGTCCGACCGGGGGCCGCGGCTTGGCCAGCGACACATATCGCCACACAGATTCGATCTGATTGCCGGCGTCGCCAGAGAGAACGTCAGGATAAAACACCTTGCCCTCTGGCCAGGCGGCGGGCATCCGCGTGCCGGGGCGAAAGCGTTGCGGGTTTTCCACATAAGCGAGATACCACTCGTGATTCAGTCGCTTGGGAAAGCGAGTCATGTCGATGGCTCCGAGCCCCTGGCCGCGGTCGCCTGCGAAGGCGTGGCACTTGATGCAGCCGAGCCCCTTCGAGCCGACGAGATCTCGCCCCTTGTCGACGATCTCCGCTTCGGCGTGGCCGGCGATCGCCGGGATGTCGACGGCGGTTTTCGGATCGTCGGCCAGGCGTGCCGCGAGGGGCTTGGCGACGTCGCCGTGCCACTTCGGCATCAAGGTGTACATCGTGGCGCGGCGATCTATGCCCCCCTTCTCCAGCACCTCATCGAGAAACTCCCGCCGCAGCTTGTCGCCGACGCCGTCGAGCGTCGGCGGCAGCCGCCCCTCCTCCCCCATCTCCGGGATCGGGCCGGTGAACAGGGCGTCGCGGGCAGGCTCTTTAAGGATCGGCTCGCCGTCGTCGTCGAGGATGGCGACCGCGGGGATCGCACCTCCCTTCCCGTCGCGAACATGACAGGCGAGGCAGTTGAGGCTCGTGAGCGACCGGGAAATCTCCCGCTCGCGCGTTGGCGCTTCAGAAGCAGCCGGAGAGGCAAGGAATGCGAGCGCCGCGCCGATCGCCTCCCGCTGCGTGTCGTCGAGCCCGTAGAGCAACGCTGCGTTCGCGGCAGGCTTCTGGCCAAGGCAACCGGCATCGGTCGCATTGCCGGCCCTCGCGCCGAGCGTTTTCAAGTCCGGCACCTTGAAGGCGACCGGCTCGGCACCGTCGAGGCGATGGCAGTTGGCGCAGCCGTGCGTTGCAAAGGCTTTCTTCCCCTCGGCGGCGAGCCTCGCGTCGACGGCAAACGTTGGCGGGGCAGGGCGGGAGGTGCGGGCCGGCTTACCGTCGCGCGACGGCGTGATGAAAGCGAGAGCCGACTCGCGGGAGTCGCCCGGTGGCGCCACGTCGAGCTCGAGCGTGCATTGCCCGCTCGCCTCGAAAAACTCAATCCCTATTCGGTGGATGCCCGCTTCGATCTCGATATCGCCCGAGCGCCAGCTGTGCGGATGAACGCCGTCGTTGTCGATTACGATCGCACCGCCAACGAGCAATCGGCTGCCGTCGTCGCTGGCCAGATCGAAGCGGTAGCGCCCCTTGGCCGGGGCATGAAAAAAGCCTGACAGCTGGACACAAAATCCATCGGTGCGGCCGGCAAAGCCTTCGACATCAAAGCCCTGGAGTGGCCCCGTGCGGTCGGGTTTCCCGAGCGCGGCGAAATCGGGGAGCGAGCCGAAGGTCTGATTCCACGACTTCGCCTCGAAGGCCACCGTCTGCTCGGCCACGCCCCCCCAGCGGCTCTCGGGGAGAAGGAGGGCCGCGACGAGATGGCGGCGATCGCCATCGTCGAGCGGGAAGGCCGGCATCCGACTCGAGGGGCGCGTGTGGAGGGGATTTTGCAGAAAGGCATCGAGGGCGGCAGGAGACCATTTTGCAGAGAGATCCCCCAAGGGGCGCTGGTCGGGGAGATGGGGCCCGCTCGAGAGCCGGTCGCCATGGCAGGCCCGGCAGCCGACGCGGTCGTAGATCGGCACCCCGTCGCGCGGGCGGCTATCCTGTGCGCCCGGAAAAGGTCCCCGGGAAAACTCCCCCGTCGAAGCGAGATAGTGGGCGATCGCCTCCGCGGCCTGCGCCCGCGTCCCCTCGTCGAGGCTGGCAAGCGCGTGGGGCATCGTGGTGCCGGGGTGGGCGGTGGCAGGGTCGCGGAGGTAGGTCGCGATCCAGGCCGGATCGATCCGCTCGCCGACCCGGTCGAGGATCGGCCCTGTCTTGCCGCTCACATGGGCTGCGGCCGCGTCAGCCCGATGGCAATTTACGCAGCCGAGCTCGCCGAGGAGCAAGAGCCCCGCTTCGATCCGATCGATCGTCTCGCCGGCATGGCGGCCAAAGCGCTCGAAGCCCGAGACGATCGGCGCGGCCGTGGCTCTCACCCCAGCCAGGCCAGCCGCCATCCCGACGATGACGGCGGCGAGCCAGGAACGACACGATCTCGGACACATAAGCAGAGTCCCCAGGGCGCAACCGCAACGGGCCATTCGGAAGCCGAGCCGCCACGAATATACCGGCGTCAGCGGCGATCGTTCAGTCTGCACCGAGGGCTCTCGCCCCCAAAGCTCCCGTCACGGGCCCTCGTCGTCGCTCACCGGCATTCCGGTGACGATCTCCACGATGCGCCAGTCGAGCCAGCGGGAGTCAGGATCGAGCCCCTTCTTCCCGACAAATCCCACATGGCCGCCATGATCGGTGGCGACCAGCCGCACGCAGTCGGGATAGGCCACGCGGTCGCTGGAAAACATCCCGAAGGGGACAAGCGGATCATCGCGCGAGGTGATGATCGTCGTCGGCGTGTCGATCGTGGGGATGAAGGACGCGGCGCTTGAGTGGCGGTAGTAGTCGTGGGCGTCGCGGAAGCCGATCGCCGGGGCGGTGAACCAATCGTCGAAGCCGTGGAGTGTGCGCGGCCGCGGCCCCTCCGGCGGCCGGTAGGCATCGGGGCGGAGGTGCCACCAGGCTTCGAGGTGCTTGATGAGCACACCGGTGAAGTGTCGGTCGTAGACGCGGTTGGTGCGGCTGCCGATCGACTCGATCCCCGCCAGCAGGTCGATCGGTGGATTGACCGCCACCGCCCGCCGCACCGCGGCCGGGATATGCCCCGGCGCTTCGCCGAGATATTTGAGAAGCACATTGCCGGAAAGAGAGACGCCAAACAGCGTGACGTCAGGCAGCGTGACGTCAGCGCCGGCCGCCGCCCCACGCTTCCCGTTTTCCTCCCCGCAGCACCAGCCGATGACGGCATCGACGACGGCCGCCAAGTCCCCAGAGCAGCCGGCATGGTAGGGGCGGCGGGCCCAGGCCATCCCGGCGCCGCAGCCGCGCATGTCCCAGCGAAAGACGCGCACACCCCGCGTGGTGAGCTTTTCGGTGAGGCGCACAAGCAGCGGCGTGCGGTGATGGTCGGCCAAGCCATGGGAGAGGATCGCCACCTTCCCGCCAGGGGCCCAAGCCGCGGGGCAATCGTCATGGACGGCGAGCGCGTCGCCGTCGGCGAGCTCGACGCGCCGCAACAATGCCGCATGATCGGCGAGCTTCTGTGGCACAAGCGCCGGCAGGATCGTCTGCACGTGCGGATTCTTCATCCACCACGGCGGCTCGAAGGCTAGGGGCGTGTCATCAGCGGGCATGGTGGCTCCTCGCGGCCGTGGGGGAAGAGCCGGAGCGTAGGTGTGGATCAGGCGAGGATCTCGGCGATCGGTTCACCGTGGTCGATCTCCAGCCGGCGCCGGCCCGGCACCTCGAGCTTGCGGCCATCGAGGCCGAGGAGGTGGAGGACGGTGGCGTGGAGATCGGTGACGTAGTGGCCGTCGCCGAGAGCGTTGTAGCCGAGCTCGTCGGTTGCGCCATGGACATGCCCCCGTTTCACCCCCGCCCCGGCGAGCCAGATCGTGAAGCCGTTGGGATGGTGGTCGCGGCCGTCGACGCCCCCGCTCCGCTGTTCGAGCCCCGGAGTCCGGCCAAACTCCGTGCAGAAGACGACGAGCGTCTCGTCGAACAGCCCCCGGGCCTTGAGGTCGCGGATCAGCCCGCTGATCGGGAGGTCGATCGTGGCACACAGCCGGGTGTGGTTCTCCTTGAGCTTCTGGTGCGAGTCCCAGACGCCGTACGGCGACGGGAAGACCTGCACGAAGCGGACGCCGCGTTCCACGAGCCGGCGGGCCGCGAGGAGACGCTCGCCGGCGAGCTTCGTCGCCTCGACATCGAGGCCATAGAGTCGGCGGGTCGCCTCGGTCTCGTCGGCAAAGCCGACCGCCTCCGGCACGGCGGCCTGCATCCGGTAGGCGAGCTCGTAGCCGCGGATCCGCGCTCGTAGCTCCGCGTCGTGCGGATGCTCGGCCGCGGCGATCGCCCCGAGCCGGCCGACGAGGTCGAACTCGTCGCGCTGCTGCCGGGCCGACTGCGCCGCCTGACGGCGTCCGAAGGGGAGCGGGTTGACCGGATCGAGGGCGAGGGGGACGCCGGTATGCTGCGGCCCGAGATAGAGCGAATCGATCGACTGGCGCGTGTCGCTCCGCGTCGGCCCACCGAGGACCACATAGCGGGGCAGATCCTCGTTGAGACTGCCGAGCCCGTAGGAAGCCCAGGCGCCGAGGCTCGGCTGCGGCTCGTCGAGCCGGTGGCGGCCGGTGTGGATCTGGTTCTCGGCGGCGTGGTCGTTGTCGGTCGTCCACATGTTGCGTACGAAACAGAGCTCGTCGACCACGCCCGCCAGCTGAGGCCACCAGTCGCTGATCTCGATGCCGCTGCGGCCGCGGGGGGCGAAGCCGACCTGCATCGGATAGATGATTGGATAGACGTCGCGGACATTGATCTCCTCGGCCGGCACCGATCGAAAGCGCTTCCGATGGAGCGGCGAGTTGATCGGATTCTCAAACGGCGTCTTGTCGTAGGTCTTGCCGGCGTGGGCGTTGAGCGCGGGCTTGGGATCGAACGTCTCGACGTGGCTGTAGCCACCCGACAGAAACACCCAGATCACCGACTTGGCCCGCGCGGCGGCCGTCGCCGCCAGGGCCGACTGTCCGTCACCCAGCAGCGACTCAAGCGCCAGCGAGCCGAACCCGAGGCCGAGGCCTGCCCGGGGGCCGGCCGCCAACAGCCCGCGCCGCGTCAGCTTTCTGCCATCCGCACGCTTGGGGATCATCATGGCTCCTCGGTCAGCGGATAGCGACGAAGTCGTTGTGGTTGAAGAGCACGCGCACGAGCCCGGCCCGGCGGGCCTCCGGTTCGACCGGCTCGGGGTGCCCAGCCGGCCCGCGACCTTCTTCGCCGAGCCAGTCGAGACAGGCGGCTATCTCCTCCGCTTGTGGCGCCCGGCCGAGGAGATGCTCGAAGGCCGCCGCCACGAAGGCCCCCCGGTCGTCCTGCTCCGCCGCGGTGAGGCCGGCGCGAAGATCGGCGGCGACCCTCGCGCTGGCAGCGTGGACAAGATCGCTGTTGGCCAGCGCCAGCCCCTGCTGGGGGAGGATCGTCCGCGAGCGCCGGTAACAGTCGCCGGCGTCAGCGCAGTCGAACACCGCCGCAAACGGGCTGCGCCCATCCTCCTCCGGCTGGCAGCTGTAATAGAGACTGCGCCGGAAGGTGGTGAGCGCCACCGCGTTCTCCAATTCCATCCCCCCGATCGTCCGGTCGAGCGTGCCGGCGAGATGGAGGATTGCATCGCGCACCACCTCGGCCTCCATCCGCCCGACGTTCATTCGCTTCAGGAGCCGATTCTCCGGATCCTTCCCGGCGGGTGCCGCCACCCCTGGCTCGGCGCCGCCGGCAGGGGAGGGCTCCGCGCTTCCCCGGCGGTAGGCGGCGCTGGTGACGATGAGCCGGTGGAGCGGCTTCATCCGCCAGCCGTTCTCCATGAGCTCGACAGCGAGCCAGTCGAGCAACTGCGGATGGGAGGGGGCGGCGCCAGCCCGACCGAAATCGAACACGCTCGAAAGGAGCGGCTCGTGGAAGTGCCGCATCCAGACATGGTTCACGGCCACCCGCGCCGCCAGCGGATTAACGCGATCGGTGATCCAGCTTGCCAGTGCCGCGCGTCTGCCCGTACTCGTCGCCGGATAGGCCGTGGCGATCCGCGTGTAGGCGCCATCGGCAGGGCGCATCGCGGCGCCCCGCGCGGCCTCCACCGCTCCCTCGGCCTTCTCGATCGCCGCGGCCGCGGCGGTGACCTCCGCTGGGCGGGCGGCGTCGGCCTCGGGCTTGGCCCGCGCCGTGGCCAGCCCCCCCTCCGCGACCAGGAGCGTCTCGAGGGCCGATTGCTCGGCGGCGCGGCGCTCCGCCGCCGCGGCCGCTTCCGCCGCCGCCACGACCTGATCCGGCGGCGCACTGCCGTAGCGGAGCCGCTCGGCGGCGAGCCGGGCATCGAGTGAGACTAGCGTAGCCGTCGCCCGGCCGAGCGTCGCCGCCGCAGCCGTCTTTCGGGCCAGCCCCACGCCATCGCCGAGCGGATGAACTTCCTCGAGCGATCGATTGGCGGCCTCGATCGCCGTGACGGCATCGGCGCGGAAGGCTGCCGCCACGGGCTCATCGAGGATCGGATTGAAGGCCGGCGGCGGGAGGCTGATCGGCTCGATCGACGGCTGACGGCCGTGGGCGAGGAAGGCGGGCACTCCCGGGGGCACCGGCCCACGGGCCAGGTCACGGTTGCGCTCGTCGCCGTCGGTGTAGAACCAGGTCGGGGCGTCGGCCGCCCGGTCATAGACCATCACCGTGCCGCGGCGTTCGACCCTCCGCAGCACGCTGTAGTCATACGGTTGAAAAGGCCCCGGATCGGCCTCCCCCGGGAGCCTGTCCTGCCGCAGCCCCATCGGCTCGAAGAAGGCCCGCAGCCGGAAGTAATCTTCTTGGGTGAACGGGTCGAACTTGTGGTCGTGGCAGTGGGCGCAGTTCGTGGTCAGCCCGAGAAACGCCTTACCGACATGCTCCACGGTCGACCGCATCCAATCGTTGGGATTGAGGGCATACCAATTGCGGACGAGATAGCCGGTGGCGACGCCGGCGTCGCGGTCGCCCGGATGGAGTTCGTCGGCGGCGAGCATGCAGCGCACCATCTCGTCGTAGCCGGTGTCGGCATTGAGCGAGGCGATGATCCAGTCGCGCCATCGAAACACCTGCGGGGCGCTGTTCCAGACATCGGGCACATGCCGGCGGCCGTGCCAGTCGGCGTAGCGCCACACATCCATCCAATGCCGGCCCCACCGTTCGCCGTAGGCCGGGGAGGCGAGGAGCCGGTCGACGAGCCGGTCGTAGGCATCGGGGGCGGTGTCGGCAAGGAAGGCCCGCAGGTCGTCGCGCGTCGGCGGCAGGCCGGTCAGATCGAGCGTCACGCGCCGCAGGAGCGTCGCCCGGTCGGCCGCGGCCACCGGCTCGAGGCCGGCTGCAGCGAGCTTGGCGTCGAGGAAGCGATCGATCGGATGGCCCGAGCCGCTCGCCCCCACCGGGGGCAGTGCTGCCTGCTGGGGAGCCACGAAGGCCCAGTGGTCGCTCCCGTCGTCGACGGGGCCCTCGGCGGCGGAGAGATTCGTGACCGCGGCCAGAATTGCCAGGAAGGCGATGGTGCCGAGCCTTCCAACGAGAAAGCCCCCAGAGCCCCGTTGCCGGAGTCGGGTGGAGTTTTTTTTTCGCGGCTCGAGCAGCATGGCCATGGCGAGCTCTCCGGAAGGAGTCGGAGAGTATACGCCACCGTCACTCCACGATTCCCACCACCGTCGCCTCGCTGACGACCGGCCAGCGCCCCTCCTCGAGCGCCGTCGCCCGGATCGTGATCGCCCCCTCGCCGGCGATCCGCGGATCGTCGGCGAGCGTCACCGCGAGCGACACCTTCGCCTGTTCGACGCCGTCGTTCTCGATCACGACCGCCTCAGGCGTGACGAGATTCCCCTCGCGCCAAGCCCGTGGCAGCGACTCGCGCACAAGCTCCACGCGCACCGGCCCCGCGAAGGCCGCCGTGCGAAACTCCGCTCCGCGCACCAGCTCAAGCACGATCGCCACCGTCGCGCCGCGCTTCAGCCGGATCTCTGCCGGCCCGGCGAGCTTCATGATCGCCCCTTCCGGCAGCATCCCCAGCCGCAGCTCCTGGCGCTCGAGCAAGGTCCGCTTCGCCCCGCGCGGATCGGTCACCTCGACGGCACCGTTGACGATAAATCGGCTCGTCCGTGTCGTCTCCATCCATTCCGGAACAAACACCGGATACTCGCAGTGCGTGGCCCCTGCCGGCACGACGATCTCCTCGCCATCCATCCCCTGCCGGTGCCTCTGCTGCTTCGCTGTCGGATGGAGCCGCACTTCGCCCTCAAAGCCTTCGAGGCGGTGGATCGTGAGCGGCCCGCGGAAGGTCGTCCCCCGATGGACCTTCCGCACGTCATCGAGGCCGTCGGGCACGATCTTCACTCGGGGCTTCATCGTCACGGCGACGGCGAGCGGCTGTTCATGGACAAGCGGGCGGCCGTCGCTTGTCGTCCCTGACAGCACGAGCGAAGCGAGCCGCGCGGCTGTGCCGGCGTCGGCGCCACAGGCAAGCTCCACCGCACCTTCGGCGGCCCCAGCAGCGATCGCCCCCTCGGCAGCCGTCACGCCGTCGGGGAGCCCGCGGAAGCCGATGCCGACTGCGCCGGCGAAGCCGCCAGTGCGCACGATCGGGATCGTGAGCTTGGCCGTCCCCCCGAGCGACACGGCCAGCTGCGTGGCAAGCGCCGCCCCCGGCTGAAACGATTCCGAGTCCGGCTCGATCGCCAGCCGCCACGCGGCCGGGCCGAAGGCGCTCGAGCCGAGGGCTCGCCCGCCGATGACGATCCGGTGCGGCCCCACCGTGGCGACGGCCACCGTCGCCACCGGATCGACCGAGCCGGCGGCATCGTCGGCAAACAGAAGCTCCCGGCCGTCGGGGGCGAGGATGGAGAGATCGAGATCGAGCGGGTGGCTGGCGCAGGCGCTCCTGGCCGACACGCGCCAGCTGCCCGCAGGCAGATCGACGACCACGTTCCGCGAGCGCTCGTCGCCAGCAAACGCGGCGCGCACGGCGCCTGGCGGCGCGGCGAGGGAAATGTCGGCCGTGCCCTCCGGGGCGACTGTCTCGGGGATGTCGGAGAGGGGGATGGCCACATCAAGCGGGCCGGTGGCGAGCTCGATCCGGTAGACGCTCGAGCGGTCGCCGGCGTAGTCGATGTCGTGGATGGCGAGGGTGTACGTGTCTCCCTCCTTCCCGAGAAAGGAGACGGAGAGATCACGGCCGGCGGTGTCAGCGACATCGAGCACGACGGTATCGTGCGAATCGGTGACCTTGAGAAGCGCGTGGAGCGGAGAGAGGAGGCGGCGGGCAAAGAGCTCGATCGACACCGGCCCTGACTCCCTCACCGTAAAGCGATAGCGATCGATTTCGGCGGTGCGGCCGATCTGGCCATCAATCACCACCGGCAGCGCGGGCAGAATCTGCACGGCATCGCCGTCGCGATCCTCGACAAAGCTCTCGTAGCGCGAGAGATGAAAAAACCCTGGTGGCGAGGCGCCGTTGGCATTGGCGACCTGGAAGCGATGGAGGCCGGGGGGAAGATCGGCCGGGAGCATGAGCCGGGCGGGAAACTCGCGCGGGCAGGGGCGGTCGTTGGCGCGGGCCTTGTAACCGAAGAGGTGCGGCGGCTCCGGGATGAGGACGCGCGTCGGGGCGCCGGTGACCACGAGCGCCACGCCCGGATCATGGGGAAGGATCTCGATGTCGGGCGTCAAGTCGTAGCCGCCGAGGACGACATCACGCGTCTCGCCGGCCCGGCCGCCGGCCGGAAACACGTAGCCGATTTCGGGGGGGAGCTCGGCCAAGACTCCAAGCGAATCAATCAACAAAAGCGCCGCGAGGAGCCCTGCCACGCAGCGGCGAGCACCTGCGGCGCGCGGCCGCATCGGGTGCGCTTGCCGATCGTATGGGCCCGGACCCGGTGTCGCTGCCATCCTCTCGCTCCTCGCGCCGCCCAAGGGTCATTCCCTTGGGGTCCCCCGAGGATACCCGAGCGACGCGGGGGCTAGGACGGCGGGAGCGATGCCGGGGTCGATCCCTTGGGCTCAAAATAGGTCGACTTCTTCCCGCGGGTGGCGAAGTGGGCCTGATTGGCCGACTGATAGGCCGTCCACACGTCGAGGTCATAAAACGACTCGATCGCTGCGAGAAAGAACGGGATCTGCTCCTCGGCGACCGGCCGGAAGTGGTGGACATCGACGCCGACGTTGAGCGAATTAAGCTGAAACTTCCACGCGCTGTGGATGTGCCCGACGAGATTGAAGCGGTCCTCCCGGGCCAGCGACGGATAGTGGGTGATGAAGCAGGGGACGCCGGCGATCGTGACGTCGATCCCTTCCCCCTCCGGCACGATCCGCTCGAAGTAGGGGGCGAACTGCGCGTCGGTGAAGGGCCGGTCGTGATTGCCCCGCAGCAGGATCTTGCGGCCATGGAACCGGGCCACATGGGGGAGATACACCTCCGGCGATGCCTTCTGGTAGAGGACGTCGCCGTTGACATAGACAAGATCGTCTGGCGCCACGGCAGCGTTGTGGTAAGCGACGAGCGCGTCGATGTATTCCTCGACCGTCCGGAAGGGGCGCTGCATGAGCTCGAAGCGTTCTTCACCGATGTGCCAATCAGCGGTCAGGAAGGTTTTCATCGTTGGCCTGTCGAGGGCTCGGGGGGGGACTCAGGTGCGGCGGAGAATCTGGTCGATCCATTCGACGAAGCCGCCGGAGAAGGTGAAGACGTTGTTCACATCCATCCGGTTCATGTAGCGGAAGCAGCCCTGGAGGCGCTCCTCGAGGACATCCGCATCGGTGTAGTCGACGTAGAAGATCGACTTCCCATGGACGTCGCGCAGATCCTCGGCGAACTGCCGAATGAGGAATCGCAGCAGCGCATCCTCCTCCGACAGGCTGTAGCCCACGATCACAAGCACGTCGCTCTCTTGGAGGAGCCGGACGGCCTTGGGGAAGATCGAGGAGAAGTAGAGGTTGGCGTAGTTCTGTTCCTTCGACGGCATCATGATCTCGGGGGCCGCCTCCCGGATCGCCTCGAAGGACCGCCGCCGGTAGTCAAAATCGAAGGCGTCGCCGCTGGGGATGATCTCGAAGCCGCCGTTGATCTTGATCAGCGAGTTGATCGACCAGTGATCCTGGACGACATTCCGATTGCGCTGGCCGTTGATCCGGGCCGGCGTGATCCCCCGGTAGGTGTTGCGGAGGGCATTCTTCTCTCCGACGTTGTCGAGGATCGTCTCGATGACGTAATCGTAGTTCGTGGAGAGGAATTGGGCGTGCAGCCCCCGCGCCGCGCCCTCCTTCATCGCCTGGTGGCTGCTCATCCACTGGAAGAAGTCGAGGATTTTTGTCTGGTTGGCCGTCGGCTCAAGCGGCGCCGGAAACCGGCCGGTCGCCTCGTCGAGATAGTTGAGGCTGCTGATCGTCTCAAACCGCTTCTGCACCACCGCTTTGATCTCGTCGATGACGAAGCGGATGCTCAATTCATCCATGTAACGGGTGCGGATCCCTGGGTATTTCAGCTGCATCGAGAGGTTGTAGAGCAGCTCCTTGAAGGCCGCCGGCGCCGCGTCGTCGATCGTCGGATAACCGGGGAGGGCGAGGAGCTCGTCGATCTCGATGTCGTCCGCCATCCCGGCGAGGAACTCCTTCGGAAACGTGAACAGCTCATTCCCCGTCGGCGAGGTCGTGTCCCAGGTCTTGGAAAAACCCGCCCCGACAAAGAAGGTCACGTTCACAAGCCCCGACGAGGCGTTCCCCTGGCTCGAGTGACGGGTCACGATCCGGTGAAAGGCTTCGGACGCGGATGGCTGTGCCATGGGGGGCTCTCGGAGAGGGGATCTTGGAATGGGGAGTGGACTGTCGGCAGAGAATACACGACCGCTCCAGGAGCGGCTGTCGGTCAGCCCATCACGACGCGGCGCTTCCGCTCGGAACCGCCACTCACCGCCCCGCTTTGGCGATGATCACCTCCCGGCCAGCCGCCACCTCCGCGACGATCCGCGACAGATGCGTCTTCGCCTCATGGATGTTGATGACACTCGCCATGAAAGCGCCCCTCGGGAGTCCGTATCAGGGCCCGCATGCCCCGATACAGACGAAGTCTCGTTTGACTTGATCCGGGCACCAAGCCAGCCTTATCGGCGAGCCACATTGCCTGGATTTGGTGGCTGGCACCTTTTTGGCTCCCCGCGGTACTCTTGTCTCATGGCCACCGACACCCCTCCCCCCGACGCGCTCGTTCCTCGCGACCGCTGGCAGCTCTTCGAAACGCTCGCCGGAGCGCGGGTGCGGTCCAGCGACGCTTCGTGGGCTGGGGCCCTTTCACCGAGAGAGCGGCTGGCGGTCGCCGATGACCTGTTTGCTACCGTTCGCGCCGTGCGCCTCGCGGTAGGAGACTGGCAGCAGATTGACGATCGCGCCTGGGAAGCGACGCTCGCGGCGCGGATCCACGACGTCGCGGCCTTCCGACGACTCGACGAGGTCAACCGTGGAAGCAGCCCTCTGGCCAACCCTGGCTGACGCCGTCTCGCTGCTGACGGCGCGGGGCCTGCGCTCGGCGCTCATCGGCGGCCTGGCCGTGTCGCTGCGCGGACAGCCGCGGATGACCGTCGATGTTGATCTCGTGGTCCTCGCCACCGTCGATGAAGCCCTCCGGCTCGTCGCCGACCTCGCCACCACCCCCTTTGACCCGCTCTTCCCGGGCGTCGAGGAGGTGGTCGCCAAGGCGTTCATTCTGCCGCTGCGGCATCGTCAGACTCTCATCCGTGTCGATCTGGCAATCGGCCTGTCGGGCTTCGAGCAGGAAGCGGTCGCCCGGGCCACGCCGGTCATGATCGGAGCGGCGAGCATTCCGGTGGTCTCGATCGAGGATCTGCTCGTCATGAAGGCGCTGGCCGGGCGCCCCCAGGATGATGAAGACATCCGCGGCCTCGTGGCAACCCGGCAGGGGATGATCGACTGGCAGGCATGCCTGACGCTCGCCGAGAGGCTCGGGGGTGCCATCGACATCGACATTGCCGGAAGGCTCCGCGCAGCCCGCGCAGGGCGCGACGGATAAGCGGGCAACGCAGAAGCCTGGCCCCTCACCGCCGCGGTCGCGGCGCGATCAGTTCGATACAGTCGCCGTAACCGGCAAGCGTTGCGTCGTTGGTGAGCAGGAGCAGCGGCTCCGTCTTCGCCTGGGCGACGAGCATCCGATCGAAGGGATCGTTGTGGATCAGCGGCAAGCGGGCCACGGCGGCGGCATGCTCCCCTGTCACCGGCAAGAGGCGGAATCCGGCCGGCTCGATCTCCGCCAGGAGCGCCGCCGGATCGGCGTCGAGCTTGCCGAGGGCCGTTTTGATGCTCACCTCCCAGATCGAGGCTGCACTCACAAAAACCTCACAGGCGTCGAGCCGCTTCCTAGTGGCGAGGGAGAGCTTCTGGGGGGCGCTGACGGCCCAGAGGAGGAGATGGGTGTCGAGGAGGAGCCGGCTCACGGCCGCCCCTCAAACACCGCGATCACCCCCGGCTCGAGCGGGGCGTTGAAGTCGTCCGGCACCGTCATCTTGCCCTTCAAGCCACCGAGCTTCTTCGCCCTGGGGAGCCCATCGAGCGGCACGAGCTTCGCCACTCCCCGCCCCGCCTTGGCGATGATCACTTCCCGGCCAGCGGCAACCTCCTCAACGATCCGCGACAGGTGCGTCTTCGCCTCATGGATATTGATGATGCTGGCCATGAGACCACCCTCCGGGAGGCAGATTCTCGGGGGAAATCGCCCCGAATCAAACTAAGTTTAGTCCATTCCGAGCCCAAGGAACAATCGGAGCGCCTCCCAGATCGGCAAACCGCCCAGTTTTGGTGGCTGCCACCTTTTTTTCCGCTGCAGCAGATGGGTTGAAAAGGTGCCTGCCACCAAATCTGGGTAGTTTGACTCCGCTGCAGCAGAGTGTATACATGCGTTCATGCCTCGTCCGAATCGGGCCGCCCCTGGCGGATTTCCATTTCACGTGCTGAACCGTGCCGTCGGCCGGCGGACGCTGTTTGCATCCGCCGCCGACTACGAGGCCTTCGTCGAAACGGTGGCCGAGGCTCTTCGCACCAGGCCGATGCGGATCTGCGGCTACTGCGTGATGCCAAACCATTGGCACATGGTTCTCTGGCCGGAGCACGATGGCGATCTCTCGGCGTTCGTGCAGCACTTCACGAATCTCCACGTGAAGCGATGGAAGCTGGCCCACGATGAAGTTGGGCATGGCCATCTCTACCAGGGGCGGTTCAAGTCGTTCCCGATCCAGACGGACGACTCTTTCCACACTGTTGTCCGCTACGTCGAGCGTAACCCACTGCGGGCAAATCTCGTCGCCCGGGCGGAAGCTTGGCCTTGGTCGAGCCTAGGACAGGCGTCGCCCACCGAACCAATTCCCCTCGCCGGATGGCCCGTACCGGCGCCTGCCGACAGACTCCGCGAGGAGCGGATTGAGTGGGTCAATCAGCCGCAGACCGAGGGCGAACTCGCCCGGTTGCGATCCTGCGCGAGTCGCGGGCAGCCGTTCGGTGACCAAGGCTGGGTGACGCGGGTCGCCGCGGAACTCAATCTCGCGACAACACTACGCCCCCGTGGTAGGCCAAGGGCTGAGCAGACCAAGGCCCAATCCGGCTGACGCACGGAGAGAGCCAGATTGCCCAGATTTGGTGGCTGGCACCTTTTTTTCGCGGCAGTAGAATTGCGTTTTATCATGATAAAACGCATCGTCGATGCCGCCTGTCTCGTGGAAGAAACCTGCTTTCTCTGGGGGCCCCGCCAGACAGGAAAGAGCACGCTCCTGCGGACGCTCTTCCCCAAGGCCCCGAGCTACGATCTCCTCTCCGCCCGCGAGTTTCGTCGCCTTGCGGCCGATCCGGGGGTGTTTTCGGAGGAGTGCGCCGCCTTGCCGCGCACCGGGCAGCCGATCATCGTCGACGAGATCCAAAAGCTCCCCGCGCTCCTCGACGAGGTTCACTCCCTCATCAGCAGACACGGGCTGAAGTTCATCCTCACCGGATCGAGCCCGCGGAAGCTTCTCCGCGACGGCGGCAATCTCCTCGGTGGCCGCGCGGTGCGCCACGAGCTTCTCCCGCTGTGCTCCGCCGAGATTCCTGATCTCTCCCTCGAGCAGGCTCTCGGTCGCGGCCTCATCCCCCCGCACTACCTCTCCCCAAAAGCCTCCGCCAAGCTCGAGGCCTATGTCGGCGACTATCTGCGCGAGGAGATCCTCGCCGAGGCCCTGACGCGCAACCTCCCCGCCTTCCAGCGCTTCCTGGAAGCCGCGGCATTCTCCAACGGACAGATCGTCAACGCCGCCACGATCGCTCGGGAGGTCGGTGTCGCCGCCAACACCGTCCGGGGCTACTTCGAGATCCTCGTCGACACGCTCATCGCCACCTGGGTGCCGGCGTGGACAAAGCGGGCCAAGCGCCGCGTCATCCAGGCGCCACGGTTCTGGTTCTTCGACGTCGGCATCGTCAATGAGCTCACCCACCGCGGCCCGCTCTCCCCCGGCTCGACCGACTTCGGCGCTGCCTTCGAGCACTTCATCTTCATGGAGCTGCGCGCCCATGCCACCTACGCGCCAAAGGGCGCAGGGCTCCCCGTGAGCTACTGGAGAACAGCTTCGGGGCTCGAGGTCGATTTCATTCTCGGCGCGGCCGAGGTGGCCGTGGAGGTGAAATCGACCGATCGCCCTACGAGTGACCACCTCAAGGGGCTCCGCGCCTGGCGGGAGGAACATCCCACCAGCCGCTGCATCCTCGTCTGTCGCGCTCCCCGCGCCCGCCGCACCGAGGACGGCATCGAGATTCTTCCCTGGCGCGACTTCGTCCGCCGCCTCTGGCTCCACCAGCTCCGGGCCGCCTGACCGATCCGCCTGGATTGCCCAGATTTGGTGGCTGGCACCTTTTCCTGGCCCTTTTCCCTCTACCCTGCGACGAGGTCGTAGATGAACCGACCGGCCGCGTTGCGGCTGCGCACCAGCGCGAACGTGCAGCCGAACACCGTCGAGCGGGAGGTGCCGTCGGAGGTGGTGTCGGCCACGTAGCCCAACGGCTCCCAGCGGTTGATCGTGAACTGCACGTCGGCCCGCCGGGCATCGATGAGCCAAAACTCCCGCACGCCCGCCGCATGGTAGGAAGCAGGCAACCGCTGGGTGTCTTTCCTCGTCGAGGAATCACTGACGATCTCGACGATCAGGTCGGGGGCACCTTCGAGTTCGACAAACCGGTCTGGCTTGCCCCCCGCCGCAGGCACGAGTCGCACCCGGCCCGCTTCGATGGCGTCGTCGGAGACGGCCACGACGTCCGGTTCGACCGACAGATTGCCCGCCTCGGAAGAGACGCGTGTTTCACCGGCAAAGAGATGGATACCGCGATCGGTTGCCAGCGGCCACAGCCGGGCGATCAGAGCGGTCTTCAGCGTGCCGTGCGTGAAGATGTCCTCCGGCGACATTTCAACCTCAATATGGGACGCAACCCAGTCGATCCGGCCGGTCGTCGGAAAATCATCCGAAAGGGCCCAGCGGCGAAACGCCGCGAGCGTGGCGAGGTCGCCGGGGATGAGGCACTGGTCATCAACGAGCACGGTGGCCATGGATCGATCTCGACAGGCAAACTCGTGGGATCAACGAAGGCAGCAGTCTGATCTTTTGTACATGCGTCAAAAATCTCGGTCAAGCCGCAGTCGGGAGGGCGCTGAGGGGCCCCCTGCCGATCGTCTCGCCGGAAGCCATGATCGGCACGACGGACTAGGAGTCGGTGCAGATTGCCCAGATTTGGTGGCTGGCACGAATGGCACAAAGTTAAGGCTTAAGTCGTTGGCCTAAAAGGGCTTGCATCAACTCGGCGCGTGGTTTGGTCATGAGCGGGTAGTTCTTCGGCCGTCGTTTTCGCACACGCTGTTCATGCCTGTCGGGCCGGAGTGGCAGCACCCGAATCCTCCGCAGCGGCAGGCCGGTCCCGGCTGCCACCAGC
>SIAG01000014.1 GCA_009691925.1 Planctomycetaceae bacterium | reverse complement strand
CGACGCGCATCTGGTTGATGCTGACATTCGATTCGACGGTACCGAAGTCGGTGAACACGACTCCGCGGAGCGTGTCATCGGCGGTGATCGGAAAGAGGTACTCGACCGTGTTGAGCCACTCGAACGGACCACCGATGATCGCGCCGTTTTGCCGTGGGCTCGCCCCGCGGAACACGAAGCCGCGGAGGGTGTTGTAGCCACCGGCATAGAAGTTGTCGTAGGCAGGGGTGTTGGGGCCCGACACACCGAGCACCGAGCCGATCGAGAGGACGTGGCGGCCCGAGCCGTCGGGGCGCTCGTTCAAGAGGAAGTACTGGCGCCCCTCAAGGATCCCACGGGGGTACACGAACGTGCCGATGACCTGCTCGAACTCAAACGTCACCAGATGCCCCTGCGTGGGGAGGAAGGGGCTGTCGCGGGTGTCGTGGACGATGCCCGTGCTGAAACCGTAGACCGAGTTCGTGCCAACCATCTCATCGATCTTCGGCGCGGAGACGCGCGGATTGAAGACGTTGACGCTCTCACCGCGGAAGCCGGCGTTGACGGAGAGATCGGGGGCGAAGGCAAACTGGTAGCCGAGGCCGACACGACCCCCCGCCCGAGATTCGGCCCAATCATAGAACGCCCGGGTGTAGTAGGACGCGCTCGTCGACAGGCCGATCCGGGTGTCGAACAGGTAGGGCTCCTGAAAGGTCGCCGTGTAGCGCTGCAACTGGGTGCCGGGGGCGGCCTCGAGCCGGAAGCGCTGACCGGCGCCGCGGAAGGCGGTGCCGTTGCGGATGTCGTCCCAGCTCCGCGGCAGGCGGGTGATGTCAAAGTTTTGCTCGTCGACGACGATGTTGCCGACGAGACCGGCATTGGAGTTGACGCCGGCACCGATCATGAGGCGGCCGGTCTGCGTTTCCTCGGCGTCTACATCGACGACCACATACGGCTCCTGGCCGGGGAACACCTGCGGCGGTTCGCCAAACCCTGGCTGAAACCCTGGCTGAAAACCTGGGGGAAGCGGCTGGCCAGGGAACGCCCCCTGAGGGGGAGGGAGGACCTGGGCCTGCGGCTGCCAGGGGGCCGGGGCCACGGCTCCGGGCTGGAATGCCGCCGAAGGGTTCGCAGGATAGCCTGGTGCCACCGGCTGCTGGGCGACGTAGGCCGGCTGCTGCGGCGCGGCGGTGCGGCCGTAGTCGACTGCCTCCGGTCCGGTCGGCGCTAGCGCCGTCCCGCCCCACGGCGTCGCCCCGGGAGGGGCCGCGGCTGGCTGGGAGGCAAACCCCGGCTGATTGGCATAGCGCGGTGGGAGCGAGCCCGGCACGACCGGCTGACCGGGCTGCTGGGGAGCCGGCTGGCCGAACGGCTGCACCGGCTGCTGGGCGGAGGGCGCCGGCTGGGCGGAGACCGGCGGCGGGCTCTGCCCGCGCCACACCGAGCCCGTGCTCCGCGCCGGGGGGACCGGGGAAGGGCTAGCAGGGGCGGGGGCAACGAACTGCCCATCGCTCGCCGCGTCCGTGTCGGGCGGAAGCTCTCCTTCGAGAAATAGGTCGATGACGGTATCCCCGGGCTCCGCGCCATCGGGGCTCTGCCCACGGAAGCCGGGGCGCTTCGGATCGCGGGCCAGTTGCAGATCGTCGTCGTCGGGCTTGCTGAACACGATCCGCGGACCGTCCCCCTTGGCGGCATCGGCGGCGAACAGGCTGCTCGACTTCAGCCGCCGTTCGTCCTCGCGGAGCTTGCGGATGTCGAGAATATCCCCCGGCCGGAGCGAGAGCCGGTTGAGAATCGTGCTGTGGCGCGTGTGGGGATGCTCGCCGCGGATGCGGACGTTGATCTTTCCGACCCGGTAGCGCTGCCCCTCGGCGACGTTGTAAACGAGGTCGAGCTCGCCCGGCTGCTCGAGGAATCGGGGATCGGCGCGGATGTCGGCGAACACGAACCCGCGGCCGCCATAGATGTCGCGAATCAGCCCGAGATCAGCATCCATCTTCGACTGATTGAAGGGCTCGCCGCTCTTCAGCTTGAGATCGCGGGCGAGGAACTCGCTTTTGAACTTGCTGTTTCCGATGAACGAGATGTTGCGGATGTTGTACCGCGGCCCCTCGCTGATCACGAACGTCAGCAGCGTCCAGTCGCGGCCGCCGCCGTGCACCACCTGGAGCTCGCGGCCGACCTTTGCCTGGAAGAACCCGAGGCTCCGGTAATAGGCCGTGATCAGATCGACGTCTTGGTCAATCTTGTCGCGGTCGATCTCGCCGCCGATGAGCCAAAAGATTCCCGGCTTCGACTTGATCTGCGTCATCAGCCGGGCGTCGCTGGCGATCGTGTTGCCGACGAAATTCGTCCACAGCGATTTCTTGCTCTTCCCCTCGTCGACGAGGAACACGGCCCCCTTGTCGCCGGGCTTGCTCCCCTCGACCGTCGTCACCTTCGCGCTGTCAAAGCCCTTCTCGTGGTAATAGGCTTCGAGCCGGCGGCGGGCCTCCTCGACGACATACGGGTCCATCGCGTCGCCGACGTCGATCTCCGCCTTCTTCCGCAGCGTCCGGGTGGTGACCCGCTCGTTGCCGACATACTTCACGTAGCGGAGCATCGGCCGCTCGACGACCTGGAAGATCACCACGACTCCCTCGGCGACCCGCACCGTCTTCGGGCGGACATCGACGAACTTCCGGCTCCGGTGGAGGGTGCGGACGTCCTCCTCGACCGATTGCACGTCGAAGATCTGGCCGGCCCGGGTGACGAGCTTGGGGAGCTTCGAGACCTCGGTGGCATGATTCCCCTCGATCCGGACCTCGACGATCCGGTTCGATTCGTCGACGGCCGACAGCGCTCCCGTGGGGGCGGGGGCCTGGGAGCGGGACGGCTCGGGGCCGGAGAGCGGGAGCGGGACCGAGGGGGAGACGACCCCCGGCGACACGCCCCCGGGGGGGAGGGCTGCCGGGACCGGGAGGCCGGGAGAGGCGGGGGGTGGAAGGAGCTCCCCCGGGGCCTGACCGACCGTCACCCGATCGGGCGACAGGCCGAGGAGGATCCCCAGGACAACCGCGAACCTCCAGACGTGTCCGCCGCGCGGCGCACGGACCGGCCGCGGGCCGGTGGCCGGCTGCAAACCGCGGAAATCTGACATCCGTGGGTCGACGGGCATGGGGTGGCGACTCAGTGCGGCGACTCGGTGCGGCGACTCTCGGGCCACGGTGTGGCGCCGGAAGCCGGGGACTGATAACGGAGCCGACGGGCTCACCACAAGGCGAAATCCTTTTTCCTTCAGTCGTGCGCTGCTGCGGCCGACCGGTCCCGGGCGCCGGATCCGCGCTCTTCCCCGGGCTGGCCGATCCTTGACTGGCCACTCCGGGCCCCGGTAGGGTTATCCTTCAGGCCTGATGCTCGTCCGGCACGCTTCGGGCATGGCTCCCCCCAGATTCCCCGGCCTTGCCCATGCAGCCAACGGTCATCGACCTGCGCCGCACCGATGACGCCCGCGACGTCGTCCACCGGGCGGTGCAAGCGCTGGCGGAGGGGCGCTGCGTCGGTTTCCCCACCGAAACCGACTATTGCATCGCCGGTTCGCTCCGGCATCCGGCCACCGTCGGCCACCTCCTCGCCCTCGCCCCGGGGCGCCCCGGCGAGCCGCGCCTGTCGCTAGCGCTCAAGGGGGCGGATGAATCGTTCGATTGGGCTCCCTGCGTGAGCCAGGTCGGCCGGCGTTTGACGCGGCGCTGCTGGCCGGGGCCGGTGGTCGCGCTCGTCGACGGGGATCACCCAGACAGCCTCGTCCATCATTTGCCCGCGGCGGCCCGCGATGCCGTGACGGGCGCCGGGCAGTTGCGGCTGCGCGTGCCGGGCCACCCGATGCTCGCCGACTGCATGCGGATGCTGGCCGGTCCGATTGGTCTGCTCGAGCCGATCGCCGGCGATCAGTCGCCGGTATCGGCCGAGGAACTTCTGGCCTGCGCGGGGCCGGGGCTGTCGCTCGTCCTTGACGATGGCCGCACCCGCTATGCCCAGCCCGCTACCACCGTCGCCATCGAAGCCAATTCAGTCCGTGTTGTCCGCCCGGGGATCGTCTCCGAGGAGACGATCCGCCGCCTCTCGAGCCTGATGGTCCTCTTCGTCTGTACCGGCAACACCTGCCGCAGCCCGATGGCCGAGGCGCAGTTCCGTCTCATGGTGGCCGATCGCCTGGAGTGCCGACCCGACGAGGTCGAGAGCCGTGGCGTGGTGATCGCCAGCGCCGGCCTCTCCGCCTGGGGCGGGGGGAAGGCGAGCCCCGGGGCCCTCGAGGCGATGTCCGAGATCGGCGCCGACCTCTCCGGCCACGAGAGCCAGCCGGTGACCGAAAATCTCGTTCGCCAGGCCGACGTAATCCTGACGATGACCGCCTCCCACCGGGCCGGGGTCCTGGCCCAGTTTCCGGAGGCCGGGGGGCGGGTTTCGATGCTCTCCCCCGACAGGCAGGACGTTCTCGACCCTATCGGCGCCCCCCTCCCCACCTACCGCCGCTGTGCGGAGCAAATCCGCGGGCATTTGGCCGCCCGGATCGATATACTCGTAAACTCGATCTGCCGGGCCTAGGCTATCGCGCTCGGTTCGCGGGGACGGGTTGAACGGGGATCTTTCCGGGTTGTTTCCAGAGGTGCCGGCAGGGCACGCAGGAGTGGATGATCGATGCGCATCGCCATTGGCAGTGACCATCGGGGTGTCGCGGCGCGGCTGCGGCTGATCGGGTTGCTCGAACGGTTGGGCCATGAGGTCGTCGACTGCGGCAGTCACGGCACCGAAGCCGTCGACTACCCCGACATCGCCGCCGACGTCGCCCACCGCGTCAGTCACGGGACGGTCGACCGTGGGGTCCTCCTCTGCTGCACCGGCGTCGGGATGGCAATCGCCGCCAACAAGGTCCACGGCGTCCGGGCGGCCACCTGCCACGACGAGGTGACCGCCGAAATGAGCCGCCGCCACAACGATCTCAACGTCCTTTGCCTGTCGGCCGAGATGCTCGGCCATGAGCTTCAAGACAAGATGATCCAGACCTGGCTGGAGACGCCCTTCGAAGGGGGGCGTCACGCCCGGAGGCTGGCGAAGATCGAGGCCCTCGAGCCAGACTGCGGCGAGGCCGACCGTGACTCAACGCCGAAGTGATCGAATCGGTTCGAGCTCGCGCAATCTGCAGCGTTTTTCCTCATTGGCGCTGACAGCTAACCCGAATCCGTCAGAGAATTGTCTGCGGAGCGACTGAACTGAGCCTCATGCCCAGTCCGGAAGGGTCGCATGCACCCCAGATCGCTTGCTCGCCGCCCTACTCTTTGCGCTGGGCCGGATTAAAGGCCAAGCTCCGGAGTCACCAACAAGAAAAGCACGTCCGATCGTACGTCGATGACACTTAGGCCGTGTCAGCGCTGCTTGGTGACACGATCATTACTTACTCATGTCGGCCGAATAGCCTCGCGACAACCGCTGAAGCAAAATGCCAACTGTCGCCATAAAACCCGCACTTCTCCGCTGGGCGATTGATCGTTCTGGCTTGCCGCTGGAGACACTCTGCGCCAAGTTCCCAAGACTGCAAGACTGGAAGGAAGGGATCCGTTCCCCCACGCTTCGGCAACTCGAAAGTTTCGCGAGAACCACCATGACGCCGTTCGGCGCGATGTTTCTTGACGCACCGCCGAAAGAAGAGCTCGCGATTCCTGACTTCAGAACACATAACGATCGCCCGCTTTCCCGATACAGCCCAAACCTTCTTGAGACGATCCAGACCGCCCGACAACGACAGGCTTGGCTGTGTGAATGGCTGAAAAGCGAGGGCAACGACCCTCTCGACTATGTCGGATCGGCGCAGACCTCCGACAACTACAAATCGCTTGCCCAACGCATTCGCCAACGCCTCGATCTAGACGCGGATTGGGCTGAGGCGTTTGCCTCTTGGGAAGACGCCCTCCAAGCCTTGCGGAAGGCGACAGAGAGGATCGGCACCGTTGTATTTAGCAACAGTGTCGTAGGCCTCAATAATTGGCGGCCGCTCGACCCAGATGAGTTCAGGGGCTTCGTTCTTTCCGATCCGATCGCTCCAGTCGTCTTCATCAACGATGCCGACACCAAGTCCGCCCGCATATTTACCCTTGCACACGAGCTTGCTCACGTCTGGCTCGGACGAGATGGCCTTTTCAATCTTGACAAGATGTTGGCTGCGGACGACACGACTGAGCAGTATTGCAATCTCGTTGCAGCGGAGTTCCTTGTTCCCGAGTACAAACTACGGAGTCGCTGGAAGGAGGCACAATCGCATTCCAAGCCATTTCACTCGATCGCGAAATGGTTTAAGGTCAGCCCAGTCGTTGCCGCGAGACGGGCACTACAACTTAAACTTATCTCCAAAACGACGTTTTTCAATTTTTATGAGGAAGATCGTGGCGCATGGGCTGTGCACCGCGCAGAACATCGCAGCAAAGCAACTGGGGGAAACTTTTACGCCACCCAGAACTCGCGATTAGGGCGGCGGTTCTCCAGTGAGATCGTCCGTGCCGCCCGCGAGGGCCGAATCCTTTACGAGGAAGCGTTCCAACTCACAGGCATGTCGGGAAAGACCTTCCAGACTTACGCAGATCTCGTACTCAAACGAGCGAGAGATGAGCGTGAGTAGAACATTCGTCCTCGACACCAACACGCTTATTGAAGCAAACAATCGCTATTACGGATTTGATATCTGCCCCGGGTTCTGGTTCACCCTTCTAGAACAACATAACTCAGGGCGACTTCACAGCATCGACCGCGTGAAAACTGAGTCCTTCGGCAAGAGGACGACTTAACCGTCTGGGTCCGGGACCAAGCCCCCGCTACTTTTTTTCACCCCACCGCTACGCCCGAGACAGTAGAGAAATACAGTCAATTAATGACCTGGGCCTTTGCGCATCCAGCGTTCTTTCCAGGGGCAAAGAACGAGTTCGCGACAAACGCCGACGCATGGTTGATCGCCCACGCTGCGGTGAATGGGTTGGTTGTCGTGACGCAGGAGCAATACTCGGCAACTGCAAAACGGAGAATAATGATTCCTAATGTCTGCCTAGAGTTTAACGTCGAATGCGTGGATACCTATTCGATGCTCCGGGATTTGGGAGTGAGTTTTTCCAGGATATGACGACGACTCTCGCCGTCATACTCCGGCCCGATCCTAACGCCACTGGCACGATAAACTATTAAGGGACTTGCCTTGTGCCCCTCATCTACTACTGGGCGTTTCTTCGTGCCCCAGAGTTCATTTTCGTCTCATGACGAGACGGCTAGCAACGATCGCGAACCACTTTCCGGCACTTTTCCCAGAATGTTTCAAGGTCTAGTCACGTCGTATGTGAAAATTGAATGGACGCTCTGACGTAAAAGTGACGTAATGCAAAACAGATCGTTGGACTTCTGTCGCCGGTCGACGGAGACCGCATGAAGGCCCGAACTACGACCAACAACCACTCACGACTTGCGACGATGCCATCGCCCAAGACATGATCCAAGGTCCTCTACAGTCGATGAGACCACTATTAAGCGGGTAATACGATGGGCTCGACTACCTCGAGGCAATACGCGATCGTGAGTGGCCTCATGGCCGTCGACCACCGCATCGACCTGCCAGCCGACGAATACTTACGCATCTGTCGAGCTAGAGAATTGGTCATTGAAGCCTTCGTCATTGAGGAACTCTTCGCGATTTCTTGGAGAGACTACGAAGACTTCAGTCGCTTCATCGAAGCTGAGTTGATGAGCAAGTTGGCCCGGGATAAACCGGAAGATTGGCCGGGAGCGATGGATCGTCTTTTCGAGGTGAACCGAAAACTCACCCACCTCCTGGGCACGAGCACGGGCTATCTGGAATCAACAGAGACGACACTTTGCCGCTTGTTCAAAAAAGAACCCGCGTTAGCGGAGATGTTTTCCAAAATGACAAAGCGGCGGAATCAGGACCAGGTAGAAGGCAAGCTTTGGAGATTGCTTCGGGGACATGCGCTCCACAAGGGGATCCCTAGCCCGGGGCTCAATTTCAATTCGACACTAGTCTCAGAATTTGGTGATCCAAATGTTCGCGTCGCCCACCGTGTCGATGTCCGAATCGAAAAGAGCAGCATCCAAGCTAGAGATATCACTGCCGAAGATCGGAATCTGCTCCTGTCGTTAGCTGACGAACAGGATGCGAGAACCCTCGCATACTCTCAGATTCATGCGACAGCTGTAATCCACACCGAACTCACCGAGCAATTGCGGCCCCGAATCGAAGAGGCCACCATGATCCTGCGCGACGCGATGCAACGATTCGCTGAACTGAGCGGATCCACCGAGCTGCATCCAATGCTGGTGAGTTTCGTCGATTCGGATAAACCCCTTGAAGAGATTCACCTGAGCATGCAGTGGTCCGACCGCTACGAAGCACTCCGGGCGAGCAGGAGGCCACTTCCGCCGGCGCCCAAGCCAATCGAGGTCACGAAGGCGACTTCCCATAAGGCTGCGGGCACCGACAGCAGCAACCCTAGCGACGTCATCTGACATCGCGATCTCCGCGCCACTTACGGCAACGCCACCCGCCCCGTCTCACCCCACCGGCTTGCCGTTGACGTTCACCCATTGGTGGCTCTTGGCGCTGGAGAGCACCGCGTCGCAGACACGCTGCGTCTCGAGGGCGTCGCGGAAGGTCGGATGGGCGGGCTGCTTCTTGGCATAGGCCTCGAGGAAATCGGCCACCTGATGGACGAAGCTGTGCTCGTAGCCGATCGATAGCCCCGGCACCCACCAGTGGCCCATGTAGGGATGGTCACCGTCGGTGACGTGAACACTCTTCCAACCGCGCTCCGGCCCGGCGTCGGAGTAGTCGAAAACCTCGAGCCGATTGAGGTCTTCAAGATCCCACTTCAGGCTCATCTTCTCGCCGTTGATTTCGAAGGTGTAGAGGGCCTTGTGGCCGCGGGCGTAGCGGGTGCTCTCGAAGAGACCGAGCGAGCCGTTGGTGAAGTGGCAGAGGAAGGAGCAGGCGTCGTCGATGGTCACCGGCTCCATCTTGCCGGTGAGGGTGTGCATCCGCTCCTTGATGAACGTCTCGGTCATCGCCGTGACGTCGGAGACCGGGCCATTGAGCCACAGCGCCGTGTCGATGCAGTGGGCGAGGAGATCGCCGGTCACGCCGCTGCCGGCGGCGGCGGCATCGAGCCGCCACAGCGCCGCCCCCCCCTGGGGGAGATCGGCGTTGATCGTCCAATCCTGGAGGAACTCGGCCCGGTAATGGAACACGCGCCCGAGCCGGCCGGCATCGATGAGCTGCTTGGCATAGGTCACGGCCGGGATGCGGCGGTAGTTGTACCAGACGGTGTTGGGCACCCCCGCCTTCTCGATCGCCGCCACCATCTTCTCTCCTTCGGCGACATCCATCGAGAGGGGCTTCTCGCAGAGGATCGCCTTGCCGTGCTTTGCGGCCTCGATGGCGATCTCGGCGTGGAGGTTGTTGGGCGTGCAGATGTCGATCGCGTCGATATCGTCGGCAGCGACGAGCTTCCGCCAGTCGGTCTCGACGCGCCCGTAGCCCCAGCGCTCGGCGAAGGCCTGCGCCTTCTCCGCATCACGGGCCGCTACCGCCTGGAGGACGGGAAGATACTCGAGATCGAAGAAGTCCCCCACCCGCTTGTAACCGTTGGAGTGGGCCCGGCCCATGAAGCCGTAGCCGATCATGCCGATGCGGAGGGGTTTTGCCATGGTTGGAGTGCCTTCGATGGAACAGGAATGGGAGGGAATGTCAAGGAATAGTGAGCGTGTGAAACGGGAACGATCAGGCCCAGCCGTGGGCGCTGCGGACCTCGATCATCTTGTTGAGGATCGTGTTCCAGGTGTGCGGGTTGTGGAGGGTGGCGTTGGGGAACATGCAGCCGTCCCAACAGATGTGCTTGATGCCCCGGTCTTTCGCCCCCTCGAGCCAGTAGCCCGAGCACTTCACAATGTCGAGCTTGCCGTTGGGGTCATCTGCCGGGCAGTGCTTGCCCGTCTTGTCGTGCGCGCCGGCGCCGTGAACCTGGCCGTCGTTCTGGGCGACGTGGAAGTCGATCGTCCACGGCCGCAGCTTGTCGGTCATCTCCTTGTAGGCCGCCCAGAACTCGGCTTCCGAGTAGCCAGGCTTGAGGAGCGCGTACTCCGGCGCGTTGTACCCGAGGAGGTAAAGGTAGGTGTGGGCCAAATCGCTCTGGAAGCCGAGCGAGCCGGGCATGTCGACCATCTCCAACAAGTCGAGCATGTCCTTCCAGGAGTGCATGCCCGCCCAGCAGATCTCCCCCTCCGCAGCCAGCCGTTCACCGTGGCCGGCGGCCACGGCTGCCGCCTCGCGGAAGGTGGCCGCGATCGTCTTGGTGTTCGCCGCAGCATTCTCACGCCACTTGTTGATCCCGAACTCCGCCGAATCGATGCGGATCACGCCGTACTTCCGCACGCCGTGCTCATTGAAGATCTTCGCAATCCGACAGGCCTTGCGGACCGCGTCGATGAACTTTGCCCGCTGCACCGGGCTCCCCATGGCCGTGTCACCAACGGTGCCCGGCCAGATCGGGGCCACCAGCGATCCCACGGCAAAGCCGTAGGACGCGATCTTGTCGGCGATCCGACGGATCTCATCGTCGGAGGCGTCAGGGTCGGTGTGGGGGAGGAAGAGGAAGTAGTCGATGCCGTCGAACTTCTGCCCGTTGACACTCGCCGCCGCCGTCAGCTGGAGCATCGTGTCGAGGCTGATCGCCGGCTCCTGCCCCGGGCCATCCCCCTTGCCGACGAGGCCAGGCCACATGGCGTTATGAAGCTTGGGGGCGGAGTGCGCGGACATGAACGGAGCCTTTCGAAAGGGGGTCGGGTGGAGGAATGTCTCACAAGCCGGATCGACCGGCGATTCACCGGCTCATCGGCATCAACGGCCGCTTCATCTCTTCCGGCCGCTGGCCGGGAGGTCGGCATGGACATCGGGGCCGAAGTATCGCAGGGCCACAAGCGGCCCCGGGCCGGTGTTGACCACCTCGTAGCCGGCCGTCGCGGCGTCGGCCGAGATGAACAGCTCGTCGGCGGTCATCTGGCCGAAGCGGATAAGGGTCGGCGTGGCGACGTCGTGGACACCCACCTTTCCCTCCCCCTGGACCGTGATCCAGCCGCTCGCTCCGGCATCCTTGACGGTCATCCGAGCCCCCGGTTCGAGCGTCAGCTCCTTGGCGCTGAACAGCTGCCGGCCGTCGACCTGGCCGTAGACGATCCAGCGATCGTGGGCCCCGCCGTCGGAGCGCTTCGTATCGAGGATCGGCTCGAGGTAGTTGGCTTCCTTGAAGTGGGTGTCGACATTCTTCTCCCAGTCGAGCTGCCCGATGATGAAGTCGAGATCGTGGTGCTTCTCCTTCGGCATGTCTTTGACGAGCAGGCTCCACGGCACCGCCCGCCCCTCGACGAGCGACTGGAACATCGCGAACACATCACTCCCCCACTGCGGCTCGTAGGTCAACAGCGAGCCCGGGGCGTGGAGGACGCCCGGCGGAATCAGCCAGCCAGTGCCGCGCTTCAGTCGGTAGGCCTTGGCGAGATCGATGATCCCGTTGTCGCCACGGTTCCAGTTCTCGAGGCAGCGGCGAACGTCCTCCTTCGTGGTCCCCGGTTCGAGGCCCATGAAGGTGTAGGGGAAGTTGTTGTCGCAGTTGTTGTACTGCGGCGGGAAGTAGTAGCTCTCCGGCTTCCCTTCGTGGCCGACGAGCTTGGCGTCCTCAAACGACTGGTGCATGTGATGGGGGATCGGCCCCATGTTGTCGAAGAACTTCGAGTACACCGGCCACTTCTGGTAGCGGTCCCAGATCCCCTTGCCGACGAGCTTCGCCTGCCCCTCGGTAACGGCGTCCCGCAGCAGGAAACGCGATCCCTCGTGGACGCACCACGACAGCCCCTCGTCGACGACGCGCCCCTCGTTGGCAGCTTCGGTCGTGCTCGCAAACCAGCGCTCGTCGATCCCGCCCCGGTCGAGGCCGTAGGCGTAGTAGTCGTCGGGGTGGAGGCGGATCCGCTTGCCGGGGTGGAGGAAGCTCCGCGGCACCCAGGTGGGGGAGAGCCGCAGCATGCCACGGCCGGCGTCCATTGCCTTGCCGAGGGCTGCGCCGACATTCTTGGCTGCGGGGAGATTGGCGGTCGAGGCAGCGGCCATGCGGGGTCTCTTTCGTCGGGGTCGCGGGGCTCTTGGTGGCGTTTCGAGGTGACTTGAGGGACGGAAAACCGGCCTGCCGCCGGCCCCTCCCAGACCGCAACGTTGTACGACTCCCAACGCACAGCCGCAAGCATCCACCGGCCGCCGCTTGTCCCCGTCGGCTGAGAGGCGATGATGACCTCTTTCTCCCCCTTCTCAACCGCTCTTTCCGGCCCCGGAGTCCCCGATGCCAGCCTTCCGATCGGCCCTCCGAGCCGCCCTGCTCGTCGCCACGCTTCTCCCGGTCTGCAGCGCCACTGCGGCCGACGACTTCCCCCACTTTCTCGTCCCCGGTGAAGAGCGGGCGCTGGCGCTCCTCGACGAGCTCCATGCCCATCATCACGCCCGGGCCTCGAGCGACTGCACGCTCTGGGACGGCTGGCTCCCCCACGCCACGCTGTGGGCCGCCGAGCCGCCGCGGCAGCACTCCCTCGCCTCGTTCCTCCGCCGCCGGATCGCCAGCCGGGCTACGGCGGCCTGCTGACTGGCTTTTTTGTAGAGATCGACGGCGCCCGGGGGGCCACCGTGGCGCTCAAGTCGGTGATCACCGCCATCGACACGCGCCATCCGATCACCAATGCTCTTTTCATCCGCGGCTGTGCCGAGACGTTCGCCTGGACCGGCGACCTCGACTTCCTCCGCCGGTCGCTCCCCCGGATGCGGCGCGCGGCGCGGTGGGCGCTGGCGGAGTTTGATGTTCGCCATGAAAAGCACGTCGTCGTCCGGTGGGTGGGGCATGACGGCCGCACCGGCCTGGAGGTGAAGCCCGACGGCACAAAGCGGCTCCTCCCCGGCCTCGGTGTCGGCAACAACTACTGGGATCTGCTCCCCTTCGGCGGCCACGACAGCCTGGCGACGATCTACCTCACCGATGCCCTCGCCCGCCTCGCCGATCTTGAAGCCGCCGTCGCCCGCCATCCCGAATGGATGATGCCGGCCGGGACGGCCCCCGCTCCCGGCGGCGGCGTCACCGCTGCGGCCTTCAGCCCCGATGAGCTGCAAAGCCTCGTCGCGGCGATCAAGGCCGACTTCCAGTCGCGCTTCTGGGATCCCGCCAAGGGCCGGTTTGTCGGCTGGATCGACGCCACCGGCAAGGCCCACGACTACGGTTTCACGTTTGTCAATCTCGAGGCGATTGCGTATGGCATGGCGTCGCCTGATCAGGCGAAGGAGATCCTCGCCTGGCTCGACGGGAAGCGCGAGATCGACGGCGACACGTCGCGCGGCGCCGACATTTACCACTGGCGCTTCGCCCCGCGAGCGACGACGAAGCGCAACGTCGAGACCTACTGCTGGGTCTGGTCGGGGCCGGAGTCGATCCCCTGGGGAGGCCAGGTGCAGGATGGCGGCGCGGTGCTCGGCTTCAGCTACCACGATCTTCTGGCGCGGCTGGCAACGCACGGGCCCGACGACGCCTGGCGGCGCTTGCAGGCGATCATCGATTGGTATGCGGAGGTGAAGGGGGAGTGGGGCTACCGGAAGTACTACGCCCCGGAGAAGGGGCGCGGCACGCTCCAGGGGGGCGGGCCACCGGGGGGCTTGGGGATCGACGAGGAGTTCATGGAAAGTGTCCTCGTGCCGCAGGTGATGCTCTACGGCTTCCTCGGCTTCGAGCCGACGGCCGAGGGCTGCCGGATCACCCCGCAGCTCCCGTCGACCTGGCCGGAGCTGACCGTGACGGCGATCCGGATCCACGATTCCCAGGTCGACGTCACCGCCCGCCGTGACGGAAGCGTGACGGTCCGACGGCGGGCTGCGGGCACGCGGCCCCTGCCGATTGAGGCGAGCGGAACCGCAGCCACCTTGCCGCCGGAGGCCGGCGCCGAGGTCACGCTGCCTGGTCGGTAGCCGCGCCGGCGACCGGTTTTTTTAGTAGCCCTAATCACCCGCAAAAGGCTCTTGAAGGCCTAGTCCAGCCGTGTTGACCGGCAAGACCCTAAGCATCATGATGCTTTCATGCGAACCACACTGACGCTTGACGACGCTCTCGTCGAACGACTGCGATCGGATGCGGAGGCCTTGGGCCGGTCGATGAAGGACGTCGTCAACGAGGCCCTTCGCCTTGGACTCGATGCCATGGAGTCCCGCGTCGCCCTTCCCTACCGCACCCAACCCTCCGATCTGGGGCTGCGGACGGGCTTTAACTACGACGACATCGCCGAATTGAGCGACCGCGACTTCGGGCGATTTCCTTCGGTTGACTGGCACAACCCACTGGCTGACGAATCCCGCTGATTCCCCCGCCGGTGTGTCGCGAAGCGTTTTCGCAACCACCGGCAGATTGGCCACGGGTGACGCTTGTGGTTCATCCATCCTGTGGGATTCGCTTCGAATCCCCGGGTGGCTTGTCAAACACCGCCACGAGCGCCGGCAGGCAGAACATGTCGCACAACAGCGCGATGCCGAGGGTGACGATGCCGAGCGAGGCGAAGTCGCGGTGATCGCGGCTGTCGCTGGCGAGAACCGCCGAGAATCCTGCCACGAGTACGATCGTCGTCATGATCATCCCGGTTCCCACCTCGGCGAACGCCTGACGGATCGCCGCGGTCTTCTCGAGCCCCTGATTGAGCTCGAAGCGATAGCGAGAGAGGAAGTGGATCGTATCGTCGACGGCGATCCCCAGGCAGATCGTCAGGGCACACACCGAAACGATGTCGAGCGGCTGCCCCGTCGCCACCATCCAGCCGGTGGCGGCGGCCAGCGGGAGCATGTTGGGGATGATCGCGATCAGCCCCAGCCGCAGTGACCGGAAGGCCACCATCATGACGACGAGGATTTCGATAGCGGCGGTGCCGAGGCTGCGGGCCAGGTCGACGACGACCTGATAGAGTTCGCGCCACCGCACGATCGGCTCACCCGAGAGCGAAAGCTCGAAGCCGGGATGCGCTCCCTCGATCCGCTGCAGGGCCTCGTCAACCCGTTCGAACGTCGGCTTGCAGGCGACCGTGCCCCGGTCGGGAACGCGGAAGGTCACCCGCGCCGTCCGCTTCACCGGATCGTAGAGGCTCTCCTTGAGCGGCGGCGGCAGGAGGTCGAGGAGATCCATCCGATCGCGCGCCGGCCCCTCCCCGGGAAGGGCATCGATGAGCCGGCAGACGGAGAGCGGATGGCCGAAGAGCGATTCGGCGGCGATCACGCCATCGACCTCGCCGAGGACATCGGCGATCTCCTCCGGGGTCTTCCCGTCGGTCCACTCAAGATCGGCCGAGCAGACGTCGAGCCCCCCCAACGCCTTGTCGAGGTGGTCGAGAGCGCGCTGCGCGGCGCTCCCGGGGGGAAGGATGTTCGCCTTGCGGTCATCCGGCTCAAGCCGCAGCGCCACGAATCCGAGCACCACAAACAGCCCGATCGTCAGGGCGCAGGTGATCCGGGCGTGGCGAAGGGTGAAGTCGATGCCGCGGGCGATGTGGTGGAGTTGGCCGCCGATCACTTCCCGGCCAGCGCCGCGGGCGAGGACGCGGCTCCAGGGGGTAACGCAGCACAGCGGCAGCACCGTCAGCACCGCCACCCACGTGCAGGCGACGCCGATGACGCACGACCAGCCGAAGTCGCGGACCACCTCATGGCGCGCCAGCGACAGCGACGCCATCCCGATCGCGGTCGTGATCATCGTCAGGAAACAGGCCACGCCGACGGTCCCCAGCGCCCTCCGGCAGGCCTCGCGCGGCGCGAGCCCGGCGGCGAGCCCGCGGCGGATGTCGACCATCATGTGGACCGAATCGGCGAAGCCGACGAGGCTCAGCAGCACCGGCAGGATGACGTGGCTGAAGGGGTTGTCTTGGAGGCCGATCGCGCGGACAAGCCCGAGCGTCCAGAAGACCCCCAAGCTCGGCGCTGCGGCCGTCACGAAGACGACCGAGAGCCCCCGGAAGAGGACGGCGGAGAGGGCGAGAATCAGGCCATAGCCGACAAACTGGAAGAGCCGTTCGTTGGCGTCGCGGTTGCGCACCCATTCCAGCCGGATCGGCACCGGGCCGGTGAGAGCCACCGAGATCGGCACCTCTGGATGCTCGGCCGCCGCGGCCTCGGCCGTCTCCACGAGGACCTCGGTGACGTCAGCCTCGTCCTGCACCAGCGCCCAGTCGTAGGTGATCAAAAGGAGGAGCGTCTGGGCGTCGGGGGAGAGGAGCTGCCCGACAACGAGCGGATGGTCGAGGGCCTTGGCTCGCGCCACATCAAAGCGCTTCGGTGAAGCAGGGCCGCGCGGGAGGATCGGCTCGTCGAGGCCAAAGATGTTGAGCGGCGGCGCCCGGTCGAGCCAGGTGATCCCGGCCACCGCGTCGAGGCTCTCCAAGCGCTCGACGACATGCCGGAGGGCGACGGTCCCTTCGCGCGTGAACACCTGCGGGCATTCCACCACCATGATCGCGTCGGCCCGGCCGAGGGCCGAGCCCCGACCGCGGCCTGCGCGCTTCGGCCGCCCCCGGGAGACCTCGGCGCGCGGGGCCGCTGCCGGCCCACCAGCGGCACCAGCGGGACGGTCCTTGGGCGCATCGCCCTCGCCCTTCGCCTGCCACCACGTTCCCTTCCAGACCGCTTCGGCGAAGCCTGGGTCGCGGTAGCCGGCGGCGGCGAGCGCGGAGAGCCCGAGGGTGAAGAGGAGGCAGAGCCAGGGATGATCGATAACGGCCGCGAACGCCCGCGCGGTGGCCGAGAGCCTCGGCGGGGAGGGAGCGGCCGATGTCGCGCCGGGCCCATGACCCGACGGCGCGGGATCAGGGGTCAACGCCGCCCCCGCATCGCCTGGAGCGCCTCGTCGCGGGTGATTCGGCCATCACCGTCGGCATCGAGGATCGAGAAGGAATAGTCGCGAACGATTCGGCTGGCCTCGGTGCGGACGACCACGCCGTCATGATTGGCGTCGAACCGGACCAGGAACGAATCAGCCCGGGCCGCTGCGACGCTGTCCTCCGGCTCCGCGCCAGTCGCAGCCACGGCCGACGCCGTTTCCTCCGGCGCCACCAGCGGCTTGGCGACCTCGACGAAGGCCAGCGCCATCTCTTCCCAGGTCTGCTCCCCCCACATCACGGTCTCGGCGGGATCAGGGTTGGTCGGATTGGCGGCGGAGTTGTCGAAGCGGGCGACGATCTCGAGGGCGTCGACTCCATCCAGCAGGAGCGGCTCGGAAAACTCATAGGTGTGCTGCCAGTTGAAATCGTAGTGCGGGACGACCAGCAGCGTCTCCGTCTCGCTTCCCCGCCGCGCCCGCACCTCAAAAGCCTTGCCGCGGAGATGCATGTGGGGCGAGACCGTGAGGAGCGTGCTCCCCTTGGAAAAGCCCTTCAGCTCGGCACGGACCTCATGGTTGGCGGCGTGCGGGGGGATCTCGAAGTCCTGATCGATCGCAGCGAGCGTCACGACCTCGTGGGTCACCTCCTCGCGCGGCATCGTCACGACGCCGACGCTCGTCAGATCCTCCCGCTCGCGGCCATCGGGGGTGTAGTGCATCTGAAAGACAAACTTCGACCGGGCGGGGATCCGCCGGGCATGCCCCGGAGGAAAGACGGTGGCGCGCTGGCCAGGCACATAGGCGGTGACGAAGCTCATCCCCCGGAACTCGGAGAGACTCTCGGGGCGGACGAAGACGATTCCATGGTGGACGACCGACGGCGCTCCCGGCACACACTGCGCTGCCGAGATCCAGGTTTCGTCCTCGAAGTGCGGATCGGCGACGAAGTATTGGTAGTCGACCGTCCCCGAGGCCGGCACGGGGTAGGGCCGGCGCGCGAGCGGCACAAGTCTGTCGGGAGCCCGCGGCAGGCGCCAGCCCTCGACCAGAGCTGGCGCCGGCGGGCTCTCGGTTGGATCGCCAGCGGGCATCCCCGCCTCGAGCCACGTTCGAAAGAGCGCCGTCGCGGCGGGGGGGAGTTGGCGGGCGTTCTTGAAGCTGCCGTGCTCCGCAGCGGCGTGCCAGGGGGGCATCCGCTGCTGCTCCATCGTCTCGAGCATCATCGCGGCCCAGCCGCGCACCTCGTCGAGCGTCGAGACATCGAAGGGGCCGATCTCGCCGGTGCGGTGGCATTCGAGGCAATGCGTCTGGAGGAGGGGGACGATGTCGCGGTGGAAAGTCGGAGCGGCCTCGGCGACGAGGTCGCTGTCGAGATCGAACGTGATCAGGCAGCCGACCGGCTCGGTCCGCGGCATGGCCACGGAGCGCCCGGCAAGGAGATCATCCAGCGCGGCGGTGAGCTCGTGGGTCGTCGCGGCAGCGCGGGCGACGCCGGGGGCGAATTGATCGTCGACCCGGCCGGCGTAGGCGACTCTTTCGAGCGCATCGAGGACCACCACCCCGCCGGTCCGGGTGGCGCCGAGCGCGCGGGCGATCCGCTGGCGGGGATCCATGACAAGCGGGAACGTCACCCCCATCTCCCGGGCCGCAGCTTGAAACTCGTCGGCCGAATCCTGGCGGTTGGCATCGACGCCGATCACCCGCACGCCCTGATCGGCGTAGTCGGCCGCGATCGCCTCGAGGCGGACGGCGTACTGCCGGGCTACCGGGCAACCGGCGCCGAGGAAGGCAATCACATGGCAGCGGGCTGACGTATCAAACTCGATCGCGCTGCCGTCGAGGGCCTCGAAAGGAAAGGCTTCCGCGGCCTCGGGGGCTGCGACAGGCCTCTCGGCGGCAGGCGATTCGGGCAGGCCCAAGGGGCATGCAATTGCGACCACCGCGAAGATCCAGGAGAGCAAGCGGTGGGCATGATGAAGGGCAACGCCACGCTGACGGGCAAACACCATGATGCGATTCCGGGGCGTCGAAATGGCGGAAATGAGGATTTAACCGATTCTAGCCCACCGGCCGGAATCGACGTATGTGGATCGTATGCGGTCTCACCGACGCCCTATCGGCCGCAGTTCAACGGGGCCCTCGGCCCATCTCCCCGAGCGTCAGACCGCGGCAATCTTGGAAAAAGATACTGGTTGTTTGTACACTCTATGATCGAGCCGGCGCGGTCCATTTCCCCCTCCGGCTACACTCGGGGAATGGCCGAATCTCCCCCCACGAAGCCCATCAAGTCGGATCCGAGCCCAGGCAGCGAGCTGTCTGGAAAGCCGAGCGTGGTCGCGTTTGGGTTTGACGTCCTCGACCGGATTGAGCAAGCGATCGCCATGGTAAAGGAACGACTCCGCCGCGCGGTGACGGCGCTCGAGGCCCGAGGGATCCCCCACGCGGTCGTCGGCGGTCATGCCGTGGCGGCCTGGGTGGCCCGGATCGATCCGGCGGCGGTACGGACGACAGTCGACGTCGATCTCCTCGTCGCCCGGGCCGACTTCGACGCCGTCAAAGCCGCCCTCGAGTCGGTCGGCTTCATTCACTCCTTCACGTTCGGGATCGACATCTTCGTCGACGGTCCCGAAGGGAAGGCCCGGGAGGCGGTCCACATCCTCTTCGCCGGCGAACGGGTGAAGCCAAACGATGCGGTCCCATCCCCCGATCTGTCGGCGGCGGAGATCCTCGACGGCTACCGAACGATCGATCTCGACCGATTGGTCGGGATGAAGCTGACGGCCTACCGGCTCAAGGATCGAGTCCATCTCCTCGACATGATCGACGTCGGCCTCATCGACGCCGCGACGCTCGATCGCGTCCCAGCGTCGCTCCGCCCCCGGCTGGCCGAGCTCCTCGCCAATCCCGACGGCTGACGCGGCGCCCACAGACGGCAAGGAGTCGACCGCTGGGATATCCCGCATTACTCCCCTGCCTGGGCCTTGAGCGCGGTCACGAGCTCATCGGAAGGCCAAAGTCCGCCCGCTCGCAGTTTTTCAAGCGAGGCCCCAATCGAGGGGATGAGTCCGCGACGCTTTGCCAACACGATTATTCCTCCTGTTCCCAGAACGGGAATGTCCAGCGTGATGGCACACCGTCGAGCGGCGGCGTCATCGATGATCGCTCGGTGTGGCCGATGTGCCAGCGCATGGCTAAGCACCGCCGTCTCGCCCGCGCCGAGATTCCACGCGTTCACACGGGGCGAGGGATTCACGCTTTCGCGGACCGGCCACGACTGGGCCGACAATTCCCGGGCAACCGCATCGTCTTTGTCTTCAACCACGACTTCGTTCCACACCGCGTCGGGAACGACGATGCGGCGGAAAAGTCGAGGCAACAGCTCGGCTTGGCCACTGCGAAACAAGCTGATCAGCGGCGACGCGTTCACGACGACGTCGTCAATCCGCATCGGCCAGGTCCTTGGCCAACTCATCGGCCGTGCACTGGAAGGGAGACACGCGATAGATGCCGAGGGCGTCGATGAAGCCAGCGCGTGTAAGCCCTGCAATTTCAGCGGCTCTTCCTTGAGACACCCGGCCGAGCTCGTACCACTTCACGGCTGCCGCAATTCGCATCTCTCTTGCGAATTCACTCGGCGCGGCATGCATCGCGGAGAAGGCAGACTCGGGGATTTGCATCGTCACTTCAGTCACGGGTGCATCTCCCTAGGGAATGCATGGGCCTTTCAAGCCGCCAACGACGTCCTGAAGGCCCAAGCCCCACCCAGTATACGACGCCCCCCGCGCCATGGCGGCGCGGGGGGCTCCGCCCGGTCGGCGGCGGCGGTTCTGCGGCGGTCTTGCGAGCCCGATCGCCCCGTCGATCACCCGGCCTGGAGAGGAGCCCGGCCGCGGCGCCGCAGCCGGCGCTCGAGGAGGGCAAGGACTCCGCCGACGAGCGACACCACGCTCCCCGCCGCAGCCGGGTCGATCTCCGGCACAGCCGTGCCGGTCACCGACAGACTCATCGTTGTCCCGGTCCAGATCTCGGTCAGGATCAGGCCTCCGTAGGCCCACGCACCAGTGCCGAGCGAGGAGAGGGCCGAGCCATTCATAAATAGCGAGCTGAAGCCCCCGGTGTAGGAGGCGAAGCTGAAGAGCTCAAACGTCTCGCCCGGGGCGATCCCACCGGAAAGCTGCGAGTCGTTGAGAGCTAGGGCGCCGGCAAAGTCAGCGGTGCCGGTGACGCCGAGGTGGCCGTAGCTCCCCGGCGTCAGCCCCAGCAGCTCGATCAGGGCCGTGCCGGAGGACGACTGCTGGAAGTTGCCGGTCACCGTCTGATTGGCGAGCAGGTCGAGCGTCGCATTGTTGAGAAACAGCCCCGTGCCGCCATTGACCGACACGTCAGCCTTGAGCTGGAGCGTGCCGTCGGTGAACGTCAGGTTGCCGTTGACGACGTTGAGCGTGCCGCCGTTGAACACCCCCAAGCCGCTTCCCCCCCCGACGGAGACATTCTGGTTTCCAATCAGGAAGCCCTGATTGATCGTGCCCGAGTTGATGATGCCACCAGCGAGCAGGGCGCCGGTGCCGGTGCTCACGATCGCTGGTCCACTGGTGCCGGAGGCGTCGCCGAGAATGCCGGCCGGGCCGACAACAACCGCCGGGCCACTCCCGACGCCGCTAAAGGCGATCGTCCCGGTGTTCACAAGCGACAACAGCTTGCCGTTCTCCACCCGCACGCCCGAGTTCGCCCCGCGGATCGAGCCGGCGTTGGAGACGGTGTCAGCGGCGAAGTCATTGCCGTAGGTTCCGACAAGAACCCCATCACCGCCCGACGATTCGATCAGCGCTCCGGCATGGTTGGTGAGGACGCCGATATTGCTAAAACTGGTGTCGAACTCGACACCGGCCGTGATGTTGCCGGTGATCGTCCCATAGTTGTCAATGGCGTCGGTGGTGGAGTCCGCGTAGAAGCCGACGTCGTCTCCGTGGATCAGACCACTGGCCGAGTTCGTGAAGGTCGTCAGCGTGTCGTGGTCATGGAGGACTGCCCGTGCCAATTACGAAGTCGAGTATCCCGAGTATCCAGGTTCATTTCGCAAACCTGACTGATCCGAGGACCCGGAAGGTCACCTATCCGCTCATGACGTTCGTTGTGATCGCGATCTGCGCTGTAATCTGTGGCGCAGATGACTTCGTTGGGATCGTGAAGTTTGCGAAGGCAAAGCGATCGTGGCTTGGAAAAATCGTTG
>SIAG01000013.1 GCA_009691925.1 Planctomycetaceae bacterium | reverse complement strand
ACGCCGGCCGCGCCTACCAGTACCGCGCCCTCTTCCCCTTCATGATCAAGTAGTGGCGCGAGGCATGGGGCGTGGGCGACTTCCCCTTTTACTGGGTGCAGTTGGCTGACTTCAACGCCGAGCAGCCCCAGCCGGGCGAGAGCGCCTGGGCCGAGCTCCGTGAAGCGCAGACGATGACGATGAAGGCCCTGCCGAACACCGGCGAGGCAGTGATCATCGACATCGGCGAGGGGAAGGACATCCACCCGAAGAATAAGCTGGATGTCGGCAAGCGGCTCGCCCGCTGGGCCCTTGCCGACACCTACAAGGTGCCTGGCATCCCGGCCCACAGCCCGATCTACAAGGGGATGGAGAAGCAGGCGAACAAGATCGTCCTCGCCTTCGAGCACGTCGATGGTGGCTGGCGGCCGTTCGATGTCAACGAATTGGTCGGCTTCACGATCGCCGGCGCCGATCACACGTTCGTCCATGCCAAGGGGACGATCCTCCCCGATGGCCGGATCGAGATCTCGGCCGAAGGGGTCGCCGATCCCGTCGCCGTCCGCTACGGCTGGGCCGACAACCCGAAGTGCAATATGTACTCCGGCCTCGGGCTGCCGCTGACGCCGTTTCGCACCGACGACTTCAAGGGGGTGACGGCCGAGGCCAACTGACTGCCGCCACGACGGCGCGGCGGCCCTCGCCATACCGCTTCCGGAAATGGAGCCCTGCGGGCCCGGCCATCGCCGTGATGGCCGGGCCCTTTTTTCCGCGCGGCTCGGCGCTACCGGGTTGTTGTCGTCTTGGCGCGGGCGACCGGGAGCGGCTGGACGACGTACACCTTCGGATCGTCGACCACCCACGGGGTGCTCCAAGTCTTGCCGTCGTCCTTCGTGCAGACATTGAAGAAGAACGTCTTGAGCGTCTCGGTCCGGTAGTTGTAGGGGAACTGCGAGGTGATGTGGTCGGCGGCGGTGAGCTCGTCGACGCCGGGGCTGGCGTAGTAATGGACCTGCCCGTCGGGGGTGAACGAGAGCCCGAGCGTCCACCAGCCCAGCTCGGTCATCTGCGGGCCGCGGATCTCGCCGCCGTTGCGCCCGCCACGGATTTTGAGATAAGCCCCCTCCTCCTTCGACTTCGACTCGGCTGCCGTCTCGTAACAGATAAACATCCCCGGCCAGTATTCCTCGAGGCCGAAGCGCCCCTTCTCGGGATGATCCTCGCCGGTGATCACGGCGTGCGTGTAGCAGCCGGAGCGGAATCCAAAGGTTGGTCCGCTACGCTTCTCCCACTGGTCGATCGGCGGCAGGTAGACGCGGGCCACGACGCTCGGCGAGTTGCTGACGCGGATCCCCTGCCCGAAGTTTCGCTGCATGTTGTAGATGAGGTCGTCCTGCTCCATCTTGTAGCTGGGACGGCCGGGGATGCCGGTGTTGAGCGAGGCGATCAGCAGCCCGTGTTCGCTCCCCTCGAGCCCTGGGCTCGGCAGCGGCACCCGTTTGACGACGTCGGGGGTACCGCGCTTCATCCCCTCGAACCAGCGGTTGTTGACCGATCGGCCGACCGGCTCGCGAACCCGCTTGTCCTGCTCCTCCGAGCTCTTCGGGTGGCGGTAGTTCCAGCTCCACTTCTCGTCCTCGAAATCGTCACCGATCGCCTCGATGACGGAGCCGCTACCCGGGACAAACGTCACGTCGGTGGCGACCGGCGGCGGGCCATTGAAGGCCTTCGGCAGCGGCCGCTTGAGGAGGGCGCGCAACCGGTTCTGCGCCGCCGCAGGCTCGGCCCCAACCAGGACCGTGCCGATCGCCACTGCCACCACGACCATCCCCCACACCGTGCACTTCATGGCCATTGGTCCCTTCGTCGACTCCCCCCACCGGACGTCCGCCCCGCCCCCCTTGGGCGGCCCCCGGGGCGCGCAAACCCCGGTCGTTTGGGTATCGACGGATCGCCGCGGCGGCGTGGAACCCCTTCCCCGCAGCCGTGGGCATCGCCCCTCCCCCGCCCGGAGCGCCTCCGATCCCCCGCCATACCGACCGGCGTGGCTTTCCGGTTTTCCCCAAGCTTCCAGCCGGGAACGATCGGCGGAGAAAACCCATCTGGCGACCGCTGGCTCCCCTCCCCTACACACCTCGATCGGCGCCGTGCCGCCCCACCGCCCCCCGGACCCCGTCGCGATGCACTCCAGAAGTCCCGCCCGGGTTACCGTCTCTGTCGCGCGGCGCCTTGCAGCCCTGATGGGAATGGTCACAGTAGCGCAAGGCGCGATCGGAGGCGAGCCGCCCCGATCCGATCTCCGCCCCGCCGGGGAAGTTGCTGCAGCCGCGGCCGATTCCCCCGCGGCGGGCATGACCATGGCCCCGGTTCCCCCGCTCCTCCGTGTCCACATCCAACTGCCACCGGAGGTGGGCCTCGTTGTCCGGTCGGTGACGGCCGGCTCGCCGGCCGAACGGGCCGGGCTCCTCGTCCACGATGTCCTCGTCTCCCTCGACGGCCGGCCGCTCAAGCTCCCCGAGGATCTCGCCGCCCTGGTGGCCGCCGCCGGGCCTGAAGCGGCGCTGGTCCTCGACATCCGCCGCGCCGGCCAGCGCGTCGCGGTGGCGCTGGCGCCATCGGCACCGCCGGACGGGGAGAGCGTGCCGCCACAGCCCGGCGCCCCGGCGCCGCTGGCCGCACCCCCTCCCGGCGCGGCGCCGATCCGCGCCGATCAGCCACCGGCCGGCGCGCTGGCCGCCCCCCAGGCGCCGGCGTTTACGCCCCCGCCTGGCGCCCGACGCCTCGGCCCCGATGTGGTGCTGCTCGAAGACCGTGATTGCTGGCTCAAGGTCTACCGCGCCGCCGACATCTGCTTGATGGCCCGCGACGCCCGCGGCTGGCTGGTGTTCAACGGACCGATCGCCACCCCACAGCAGCGCAGCCTCATCCCCAGGCAGATGCGCCAGCGCGTGACACAGTTGGAGATGATGCTCGATGCGGTGGCAGTCGCCCCCCCACCCGCCGCCACCGTTTCGGCAACACCACCGCCATCCGCGGCAAGCTTGCCGAGCGAGCCGGCCGCGCCCCCACCGAGCGCTTTGCCGCAGCCGCCCGCCGCCGAACCGATCACGGAGATCGGACGCCTCGACGTCGCTCCGATCGAGATCCGCTGACCGACACCGATGGTGTCACCAGCCCCCTTCGGCCGTCCGGCTCGTCCACCCGCCGGACGCCGTGGCATTCCCCGGGGGGACCGACGGCGCTTGGGGCTGAACAGTCCGCCACGGATCGGGGCCAGAGAACGTCGCGCTGGGGAGCTGGATCACCCACGGCCCGGTACCGCGCGACATCCGCACATACGAATCCTCCATCTGCCGCCGCTGGGCCTCGAGCTGGCTGGCCCGCCGCCGGCGCGCCGCCTCGTCGCTCGCTGCAGCGAGCGCTTCTCGCGCCTGTCGCTGCGCCTCGGAGGCGGCGCGGATCGCTTCCTCGTAGGACTGCCGCGTCAGCAATCCCTTGGCGTTCTCCAGCGCTGCGCTGGCCGTCCGGACATCGGGCTTCAGCCCCTCCGCATACCAGCCGGCCACCTTGCGCAGCTCGCGGTCCGCGGTCTCGATCTCATCGAAGGCCTGGCGGGCGAGACGCTCGTCGTCATCGGCGAGTCGCTCGGCAGAAACCGTGGCGGCTTCGGCGGCATCGATCACCTGCCCAGCCTTGGGGAGATCGGGCCGCTGCACAGCGAGCCCGCGCCGGGCCACTTCGATGAGGCGGTCGGCCACTTGACACTGCTCGTTGGCGCGCACCCGGTCGGTAGCCTGGCTCTCGAGACGGCGCGCGAGTGTGCCGACGCGCTGCCCCACGCCGGTGCAGCGCTGCGGCAACGAGGCCCGCAGGGCTTCGAGCTCTCCGCGCCGCTCGTCAACCGCCGTCTGGCAGCGCTCCACCCAGTCCTCCTGGCGAACCGCCTCCTCCACCAGCGCCATCGCCCGGAAGTAATGCTGCCGATCGGGCCGGGCCGCATCCTGGGCCTCGGCGATCATCGCCCGGGACCGCGACAGCCCCTCGTCGGCCTTGACGGGATTGTCGGCGACATCGGACCACGATCCGGCGGCATACGCTTCCGCAAGCTGGTCGAGCGTCCGCACTGTGGCGTCACGCCGGCCGGTGAGGGCCTCCAGCCGCGTGATCGAGCCGGGGAGAAGCTCCGCAACGCGCGCCTTGGCGGCCACGACGCTCTCGAGGAGGGCCATCCCCTCGGCCACGCCCCGCTCCGCCTCCTCGACATGCTTTATTGACGCCTCGATCTCGCCGGCGTCGAGGAGTTGCACCGCCACCTCGAGATGCTTCCGCGCCTGGCCGACATGGACCGACGGGTCGGCGCCCGGTTCGGTGAGGAGCCAGCCCTCGGCGCGCTTCGTGCGAGCGCGCTGCTCAAGGTCGTCGGCCTGGAGCGTCGCCTTCTGGCGCCGGTCGTCGCCGGCCTCGAAGAGGTCGATCCGCGCGGTCGTGGCATCGAGCCCCCCGCGGGCCTCCTCCATCCGCGCCCGCGCCGCCACCGGATCGCGCTCGAGCTCCGCCCGCGCCAGCTCCAGGGCATGCCCAGATTCGGCGAGCGGCCCGCGGAACGACGCCGCGGAGCGCCCGCGGTGATGGATCCCCTCCAGACGCACGCCGGCCGCCGTGATCCGGGTGTCGATCTCCCCGGCCATCGAGCGCGCCGTCTCGTGGGACTTCTCGAGCTCGTCCAGCGGCGCCCGGCATTCCCGCGTGACATCCTCAAGCGTGGGCTTCGCCGCCGCGGCATCGAGCATCTGGATCGCCTCGTCGGCCCGCGCCGCCCCGAGTGTCCGCTCCGACTTGATCAACTCGTCGGCCTTCTCCCAGACATCCATCAGCTCAAGCCAGCGCTCGCGGTAGCGGTGGAGCGCCGACTGGACTCCGTCATAGGTGCCGCGCGTCCGCCCCTCCATCGGCGTGAGGAAGTCGGGATCGGCGTGGGGGAGCATGCGGTGGCGTTCCTGCTCGGCGTCGAGCAGGTCGGAGAGGGCGACTACCTCGCTCTTGAACTCGGCCAGCTTCTCCCGCGCTTCGCGCGTCCGCCGCGAATGCCTCGACCACTGGACCGACAGCGCCCCGAGCACCCCCAGCCCAGCCAGCGAAGCGGCGGCCAGGGGGAGCGTCCGCGTGCGAAACACCCGATCAGCCTCCCGCCGCGCCACCTCGCGGTCGCGGCGCTCCTTGACCCACGACTCGGTGGCATTCACCAGCGCTACGAGGCCGGCATCGATGCGGCCGTCCTGGGCCTGCGGCCGGAACGCCTTGGCAATCAGTTCCTGCTCGATCGTCTGCGGGTCGAGACCGCTGCCTGTCTCTAGGCTCCACGGCGCGTGCATCGCCATCCGGTGCTGGTTGACATCGACGTAGATGAGGACATCCTGCGAGGGATCGAAGGCCGTCCTCGAGGTCCCAGCGGGAACCTCCTGGCCCCAGCGGGCGAGGATCGCGTCGAGGACGTCGCGCGTCGAGCGGTCCCCGTCGGGCCCCTCGCCGACGACGAGCACCCGGTAGTCGCGCCCCGTCTCGCGCTTGACCCGATCGATCGTGGCCCGGAGATCGTCGAACGTATCGGGCACCCCCGACACGAAGACATGCTCGGAGGCATCGGGGGCGACTCGATCGATGACTCCGGCGGCCGCCTCCTCCGCCAGCGCCCGGCCTCCGCCCGGCATGACAGTCATGACCGCGCCGTCGCCGGCCAGGATCGCCCCGGCCAGGATCGCCCCGGCCAGCAGCAGCCTTGCCGGCAGCCCCACCCACCTCGACTGAAACCAGCGCGTCGGCCCGCGACAGGGAGCTTGAATCGACGGAATCGGGCTGGTCGCCACACGGCCTCCGCAATGAAAAAGTTTCACGGAGCGATGCGCCCCGCCTGCGGAGATTCTACGGGCGACGGTGGCGGGCTCAATCGGTCGGTGTAACGCTCCCGGCGCCGGTGCGCCGGGCCGAAGGCCAAATCACCACCGAGCGCGCATCCGCGCCGGCCATCCCCAGGACGGCCGCAGTCACATCCGGCGGGGCCGCGACGACGATCACTCCGGGGGCGAAGGTGATCATATCGGCGGCAACATCGGCGATTTCAGCGGGATCGACGGGGCAGGCAAGAATGCGCACGCGGTGGTGCCAGCCGACCCGGGCGAACGCCTCCGCCCACACCGGCGCCAGCCCCCCGGCCGTATCGTCGGTCGTCACAACGAGCACCGGCCCTTCCACGCCATCGCCCAGCAGCGCGGCGACGAGGGCCGCAGTGGTCGGATCAGCCGGCGGAGGAGCGGGGTCGGCCAAGGTCAGTCAATTGATTGGGGGTGGGGGGAAGAGGGGCACGCGCGGGGCCGACGGCGGAGCCTGCGGGGCCGACGATCGGCCGGTCTGGGGCAGCCGCGGTGCCTGCCCGGCAGCGGGATTCCCACCGGCGGGAGCAGCCCGCGACCCCGCGTTTCCAGCGGCTGGCACTGCGGGCCTGGCGGTAGCTGAACCGGGCAAGAGGCTTCCTGCCGGTCGGCCGGCGTTGAGAGGCCGCGACGACTTGCTTCCTCCGGTCGGCGGCGTCGAGGGGGCGCCGTAGCCGGGACGCGCCGGGGGCGCTCCGGCCCGCAGACCGCCGGAAAGGAGCCCGGGCCGGCCGTTGCCGGGGGCCGGCGCGGCGGGCATCTGGCGGGCCGCCGACCGCGGGCGTTCCTTGCTTCCCGGGCTGCCACCGCCGCGCGACGGATCCGCGGCGCCGGGATCGACGTCGTTGGCGTCGGCAGGATCGTCGGCTCCCGGGAGCAGATCGTCGATGCTGATAATTCGCCGCTTCCGCTTCGGCTCGATCTCCTTCGCCTCTTCCCGCGGTCGGCCGGTGAGGGGATCGATCATGTCGTGCTCCCGCTGCTGCCTTTCCTCCTCCTCCTTCCGCTCAGCACGCATTTTCGAGCGCCCGATCTCCCCCTCGGTTTGATCGATCTTGCCATCAAAATTGAGATCGAAGCGGCGGAGCAATTCCTCCCGGGTGATCGCCGGTGCCGAGGGCGGTGCAGCGGCATCGCTCGCACCCTTCCCCGGCAATGCCGGGGCGGCCGGAGACGGTCTGGTGCGCGGCGGGGCCTGCGCGGCGGCGATGGCGGTGAACAGCGAGCCGAAGAGCACGACCATCGTTAGCCCCGCCACGGCCCGATGACGCCTTGACTGCCGGCCACCCGCTCCGCAGGATCGTTCCAGCCCTTCGACCATCCCGACGACCATCCGATGCATGGTTTGATTCCGCGGAGGGGAAAAAGGCCCGGGAGGCCTGCGGTACTCGCTCTCCTCATCTTACCGCGCCCGACCCGCGCAGCGTCGCCCCCGGTGTCTCTGCTGGCTGTCGGCGGAGAACGTCGGCCCCGACCTTTCGAGCTGCGGGACACCCGGTGGAAACAGTCAGGGCACCCCTTCCCCGGGAAACGCCAGCCCGCGATAGGGCCGCCACACGCTGCGGATGCCGGGGGAGTAGGTGGAGGGCCCGCGGGGGCTGAAGACGATGCCCCGCAGATCGGGGGAGAATCCATATAAACCGTTCCGCCAGGAGAGCCAGGTGAAGGGCTGGTCCTCCCAGAGGTGCTCCTGGATCCGGCCGTACTTCTCCCCCCGCTTCGTCCGGTCGGGCTCCCGGCGCCCGGCGTCGTAGAGGGCGTCGACGAGCGGATTGGAGTAGCCGACGATGTTCCCCGCCCCCTCCGTTGTCCAATCGCGCTTCGTGGCATCGGGATCGGCCGCGGCCCCCCGGCTCCCGTGCCAGGCCTCGAAGCGGCGCGACAGGGTGCGATCGACGAGGGTGGTCTGGTCGACGACCTGCACGTGCATCCGCACCCCGATCCGCGCCAGGTCGTCCCGGAGGCGCTCGCAGGTCCTGATACGTTGCGGCTGGTCGGCGACGAGCATCGTGAACTCAAACGGGATCGGCCGCCCGTCGAGGTCACGGTCACGGACACCGTCTTTGTCGGAGTCGACCCAGCCGGCGTCATCGAGGAGCTGCTGGGCGCGCTGCTGATCCTGCTCGGTCGCGGCCTGCCGTTTCCGCGGCGCCGCCCAGGAGCCGTCGTGGAACGGGCCGGTCGCCGGATCGTAAAGGCCAGAAAAAAGCTCCCGGAGCATCCAGCCATGATCGAAGGCAAGGGTCATCGCCCGGCGAACACGACGGTCGGCGAAGAACGGCGTGTCGATGTTCCAGGCGAAGAACGTCACGGTCCATTCCGGGGCCGTGACCCTCGTCCATGCCGCGCTTCCCGCCCCCTCCGCGGCGCGCCACTGCTCCGGCGAGAGGACAAGCTCGTCGATCTCCCCGGCCCCGAGCGCGGCGAGGGCCGCGGCCGGATCCTCGATGATCCTGAAATGAATCTCGCGGAAGGAGGGAGGGTCGCGGACCGGCGCCCCATCAAACAGCGACCACTCGTCGCGCCGCCGGAGGACGATCCGCTCCCCGCGGTGCCACTCGACAATCCGGTACGGGCCTCCGCAGACAGGCAGGGCCGCCGGATCACCGGAGAGGAAGGTCGGGTCACCCCGCCAGGTCGCCTCGTGGACGTGACGGGGAATGACCGGGAAGTTGAGGTTCCAGACGTTCGTGGCCAGCGGCTCCCGATGGAAGAAGACGACCGTCCGCTCGTCGTAGGCCTCGACGGCGCGGAGCTGGTCGGTGCCATCCCGGACCCCTGGCTCCGGCAGGTCGTCATCCATGATCACGGCGTAGCTAAAGGCGACGTCGCGGGCCGTGATCGGCGCACCGTCGCTCCACACAAGGTCGTCGCGGAGCACGACCCGATCGATAAGCCCGTCGGCGCTGGTCTGCCAGGAGGCGACTGTCTCCGCCATGGCAAACGGCTCCAACCGGCGGTCGAAGGAGAACAGGCGGAACTCCGTCAGCCCGACAACCTCGAACTCCGCCGGCGTGCTTCGCATGATCGGGTTGAGGCTGACCGGATCGACCCGGAGGTGGCGGACAAGGACGGCCCCGGGATCGGCCTCGCCGGCGGCGGGGAGCCGGGAGAGGGCGGCGACAATCCTGGCGTTGGCCGCGGGGGAGTCGTTCGGTGCGGCCAGGGCGCGCTCGCCCGCCTCCCCGGCGGCAAGCTCTTTCCGCAGGATCGCCAGGCTGTCCTTCACAGGCCGATCGATCCAGACCAGAGCGTCGAGCTCGGCCAGGGGAGGGGGCACGAAGGCGACGTCGCGCCCCTTGGCCAAGGCCCGCGCTGCCTTCCCCCACCGGCCATCGAGCGCCAGAGTCGTCACTCCCTCCGGCAGCGCCTCGGGCCGCCGGCTACAACCGACCACGGCCAGCATGGCCAACACGATCCCGATCGCGACGCGTGTCCCACGTGACAACCTTCCCCCTCCGCCGCCTGGGGCGCTCACTCCGGGAAACGGTGCCCCATCTTTTCGCGCTTCGTCTGCAGATAGCGCTGGTTGAACGCGTGCACCGGCGGGAGGATCGGCACCTGGTCGACGACCTCGAGATCGAAGCCGCCGTAGATGAAGGCGTCGGTCTTCTTGGGGTTGTTCGTGAGGAGCCGAACACGCCGCAGGCCGAGATCCTTGAGGATCTGGATGCCGACGCCGTAGTCGCGGGCGTCGGCCTTGAAGCCGAGGGCGAGATTCGCCTCGACCGTGTCGAGCCCCTGATCCTGGAGCGCATAGGCCCGGATCTTCTCCACCAAGCCGATACCGCGCCCCTCCTGCGGAAGATAAACGAGCACCCCCACCCCCTCTTGGCCGATCTTCTCCAGAGCCAGATGGAGCTGGTCTCCGCAGTCGCAACGGAGGCTGTCGAGGAGGTCGCCGGTGAAACAGGAGGAGTGGAGCCGCACGAGCGGATCGGTGGCGGCGGCGGGATCCCCCATCACGAGGACGATCGGCTGCTGTGACTCAAACTTCACCCCGTAGGCAATGACCCGGAACCGTCCCCAGGTCGTGGGCAGATCGGCCTCGGCGATCCGTTCTACGAGTTGCTCGCGCGTGCGGCGGTGACGGATGAGCTGCTCGATCGAGATGATCTCGAGCCGGTGTTCACGCGCTAGCCTCTGGAGCGTCTGCCGGTCGGCGCGGTTGCCGGTGTCGTCGAGGATCTCGCAGAGGACGCCGGCCGGTTGGAGGCCCGCCATCCGCGCCAGATCAACGGCCGCCTCGGTGTGGCCGGCGCGGCGGAGCACGCCCCCCTCCTTGGCCACCAGCGGAAAGAGGTGGCCAGGTCGAACGAGGTCGGCCGGCCGCGTCTCGGGGGCGAGGATCGCGGCGATCGTGCCGGCCCGCTCGCCGGCCGTGATTCCCGTCCGCGCGGAGACGTGGTCGACCGGGACTGTGTAGGCGGTGCCCAGCGGCGTGGAATTGGCCTCGACCATCATCGGCAGGTCGAGCCGGCGGGCCATCTCCGGCAGGATCGGCATGCACACCTGGCCGCGGCCGTGGCGGATCATGAAGTTCACCACCTCGGGCGTGGCCTTCTCGGCAGCGCAGACGAAATCCCCCTCGTTCTCCCGATCCTCGGCATCGACGACGACGATCACCTCGCCTCGACGGACGGCGGCGACGGCGGCTTCGATCGTGGAAAAACCTTCCGACATGGCGAGGCCCGTGGGGGAGGAGCCGCGGGCGAAAGCAGCGCGGGAACCAGCCTGAGTATAGGATGCCCGAGTGACCAGACGTCCCCGGCGACTGACTTTTCCATGCTCGACCGTGAGGAGTACATCGAACAGGCCCACCTGTTCCACGCCTTGGCCGAGCGGATGGCGGCGGGGATCGCCGCCCAGGAGGCGCTGGGGTCGATCGGGCAGGAAGTCCTCGCCACGACGAAGCTGCCGATGGCGATCGACTACCTCGTCGCCGAGATCAAGCTCTTCGGCACCCTCTCGACCGCGATGGCCCGCATCCCCCACTACTTCACCCGCTTCCAGACGTTTGTCATGAACCGCGCGGAGCACGAGGGGGGGCGGTTCGACATGCGAATGGCGCTGGCGATCCTCGAGCGGGAAGCTCGCTACCTCGCCGATGGGCCGACGCCGCAGGGCCTGTTCGTCTACCGCTTTGAGTGCCTCTCGCGCAACCGCCTCGACTACCAGAAGGGGATGGAGGCGATCGCCGACGATCCGATCTTCGATGCCGACTGGAAGGCGTGGATTCAGACCGTCGGCCGGCAGGTCGGCTTTGTCGATCTCGGCGACCTGATCAGCGTCCGCAGCCCGGAATATTGGAGGCTTGAAAAGCGCGAGGCGCTCCTAGCCGGTCGCGCGGAAAGTGGCCCCGACCGCGTCCTCCTCTTCGGCGAGAAGGAGGGGCGGATCGCCCGGGCCAACCGCGGCAAGGATCCGCTCTTCCTGTTCGCCGCACTCGAGCGGCAACTCGGCTATCCATCCGTGCCGCGCCCCGCGCCGTCCACCTCCGCGGCCTTAGCGCCGGAGCTCCTCGCGCGGCGCCTCGGGCGCCTCGAGATGCGCGTCAAGCTCCTCGAGGAGGAAGCCCGCGGCGGGATCGATCTTTCCAAGTTTGATCCGAAGAATTTCCAGCCGCCGCCGGGGGAATGATGGCGCTGCCCAACAGCCTCCGCGCCGACGCGGAGCGGATCTGGCAGGCAGCGATCGGCGCCGTTGATCCGCAAGCGCTCCTCGCCGCGGCGCCGGCCGAGCTCCTCCGGCCCCTGCCGGCGGGGCGGATCGTTGTCGTCGGGGCCGGGAAGGCCGCCGCCGGAATGGCGGCCGGCGTCGAGGGGCTGCTGGCCGCCGCCGAGTTCCCCGCCGCTCGACTTTTCGGGCTCGTGAGCGTGCCGGAGGGATGTGGCCGGAAGCTCGCGTCGATCGAGGTCCGTCAGACTCGGCCCCCCGGGATCAATCTCCCCACGGATCGCGTCGTCACGGCCACCGCCACGATGCTCGCGAGCCTGGGGCGCCTCGGGCCCGATGATCTGGCCATCGCGCTGGTCAGCGGCGGCGGATCGGCGCTGTTGGCGGCGCCGCGCGACGGCCTCACGCTCGACGACAAGATCGCCGTCACCCGCTTCCTCTCCGCTGCGGGTGCCAGCATCGGCGAGCTGAACTGCGTCCGCCGGGCCAGCAGCGCCGTCAAGGCCGGCGGTCTGGCCCGGGCCTGCACTGCCGGGCGGCTGGTCGTCCTCGTCCTCTCCGATGTCATCGGCGATCCTCTCGACCTCATCGCCTCCGGCCCCTGCATGCCGACGCCGGCCGAGCCGGGAGTCGCGCTCGATCTCCTCGAGGCCTACGGTGCGATAGCCGCCGGCGTCGCGCCGCGCCTCGTCGCGAGCCTCCGTCGCGATCTTGCCATGGCGCGGTCGCGGCCATCGGCCCCCGCCGGCCCGAACTGGCAGACCGCCGCGGGCTGTTGTGTCAGCCACCGGATCGTCGGCAACAACGACACGGCGGTCGAGGCCGCCGCCGCGGCCGCGCGGGACCTGGGATATGAAACAAGCGTCCGTCGCGCCGCCCCAGACACCCCCGCGCCCCTCACCCACGCCGCGGCGATCGGCCTCCGGCTCGCGGTCGAAGGGAGCGAACTCTCTGCCCGGGCGACCCAGGACGGCCGGCCCCGCGCCGTCATCGAAGGGGGAGAGGCGACGGTGGTCATCCCAGCGGATCACGGCCGGGGGGGACGCAATCAGCAGACGGTGCTGGCGGCAGTTGCGGCGGCGGCCAACTGGCCGGCCGGCCTCCTCGTGGCGAGCCTGGGAACCGACGGCGAGGATGGCCCCACCGACGCCGCCGGCGGCGTGGCCGATGCGACGGTGGCCCGGATGCTCGGCGCCGACCGGGCAACGCTTACGCGGGCGCTGGTCCGCTGCGACGCCCTGCCGGCCCTCGAGCGCGCCGCGGGCCTGGTGCGGACCGGCCCCACCGGCACGAACGTCGCCGACGTGCGGATCATCCTTGCCAGGCCGTGAGCTGCTTGCCCGGCCAAGATCTGCCGGCGCTCACACATCGCACAGGCTGACAGCCTGCTTGAGCCCGCTCAGGGCGTCGCGCGTGGGGATGAACTCATGCCCCACCCAGCCCTTGTAGCCGAGCTGGACGATCTTCCGCATGATCGGCGGGAAGTTGATCTCCTGGTTGTCGTCGAGCTCGGCGCGGCCGGGGTTGCCGGCGGTGTGGATGTGGCCGATGACATCCTGGCACTCCTCGAGCCGGCGGATCACGTCGCCGTTCATCACCTGGACATGGTAGATGTCAAAGAGGAGCTTGACCCGCGGCGATCCGACCCGGCGGCAGATGTTCGCTACATAATCAATGTCGTCCCCCTGATAGCCTGGGTGGCCCTTCATCGGATGGCTGCCGTCGCGCGTGTTCAGATGCTCGAGGCAGATCGTCACCCCCTTCTTCTCCGCGTGGGCAGCGATCGCCTTGAGCCCCTTGACGCAGTTGTCGGCCCCCTCCTCGAGCGAGATCTCGCCACTGTTGGGATCGTCGGCGTCGCGCCACTTGTAGCCGGTGAAGGCGATCACGGCCGGCATCCCATGCTCGGCACAGGCGTCGATCGTCTTCGTTGTCCGCTCGATCACCTCCGCCTGGTAGGCCAGGTTGTTGAAGCCGCGCATGAACGGCGCCCCGGGCATGCCGTTGGCGGCTAGCGCGCAAGTCAGGCCGTGTTTCTTGAGCGCCGGGAAGGCTGCGGGCTCGAGGATCTCGATCGACGTGCACCCGAGGTCTTTGGCGACATGGCACATCTTCTCCAGGTCCCACTGGTCGCCGGCGACGCTGTAGCACCAGTAGACGAGGGAGTGGTTGATGTTGCCCTTCATGGATGGCTCTCCGGAATACGTGCGGATGGTGAGGATCGGGTGGATGGAAATCGGCAGCCCTTGCTGCCGCCGCGGACGCCCCCCGGCCACCGCGACTGTGGCTACACTACCACCTCTCCTGCCACTCCGGAAGCGTCCGCCATGCCCTCCCCAGCGCGTCCTCGGCCAGGCGGCCTCCCGCCACTGGCCGCCCAGCTTTTCCTTGCCGTGGCGATGGTGCCGTGGTCCGGGAGCGGTGCCGCCGAGCCGGCCGGCCAACCGCGCTTCGAGCTCCAGACCGGCGACCGGGTTGTCCTCCTCGGCGACGCGATCATCGAGCGCGAAGGGGAACGGGGCGCGATCGAAACGGGCTTGGTGACCACGCATCCCGGCGCCCACCTCACCTTCCGCAATCTCGGCTGGAGCGGCGACACGGTGTGGGCCGAGTCGCGCGGCGTGTTCGATGCGCCATCGGCCGGCTATGCCCGTCTCATCGATCTCGTCCGCGGCCTCGAGCCCACGGTCGTGATCGTCGCCTACGGCCGCAACGAATCGTTTGCCAGCGCTGCCGGCCTCGCGGCGTTCCGCGCGCAGCTCGGCCGCCTCTGTCGCGATCTCCGCGGGCCGACGCGGGAAGCCGGCGACGGGGCTCCCCCAACACGGCTCGTCCTCGTCACTCCGCCCCCCTTCGAGGCCACCCCCCCGCTCTCCGCCGTCGCGGCCACCGCGCGCAACGCCGCGCTCTCCGACTATGCCGCGGCGATCCGCGCCGTGGCGATCGACGAAGGAGCCGGGGTCGTCGATCTATTCGGCGGGGTGACCGACAGCCTCCCCGCTGGGGAGCGCCTGACGGAAAACGGCGTCCATCTCTCCGCTGCCGGCTACGATGCCGCCGCCGCCGTCTTCGCCGTCGCCTGTGGCCGGCCGCTGTCGGGCGACTTCGCCGTCCGCACCGCCACGCTCCGCGCGGCGGTCAACACCAAGAACCGGCTCTTCTTTCACCGTTGGCGCCCCGCCAACGAGACGTATCTGTTCCTCTTCCGCCGCCACGAACAGGGAAACAACGCCGTCGAGATCCCGCAGTTCGACCCGCTCGTCGAGGCGGCCGAGGCGACGGTGCAGAAGCTGGCCCAGGAGTCTCTCTGACATGCCCCTCGCCTCCCCGCTGCGCGCCCTCCTCCCGGCCTTACTCGTCGTCGCCGCGCTTTCCCCCGTCGCCTCGGCCCAGCGCGCGCTCACCGACATCCCCGTCCCCGATCCGGCCGCGGAACTTGCGGCGATGGAGGTGGCCGAGGGCTACGAGGTGAATCTGTTTGCCGCCGACCCAGCGATCTGCAAGCCACTCCAGATCAATTTCGATCCGCGCGGCCGGCTGTGGGTGTCGTCGTCGAGTGTCTATCCGCAGCTCCGCCCCGGCGAGATCCCCGACGACACAGTAACGGTCCTCGACGACACCGACGGCGACGGCGTCGCCGACGTCTCGCAGGTCTTCGCCTCCGGGCTCCACATGCCGACGGCCGTCCTTCCCGGCGACGGCGGCTGCTACGTCGCCAACGCCACGGAAATGCTCCACCTCGCCGACACCGACGGCGACGGCCGGGCCGACACGCGCCGCACGGTTCTCTCCGGCTTCGGCACCGAGGACACCCACCATCTCATCCATACCTTCCGCTGGGGCGTCGACTCGCGGCTCTATTTCAACCAGTCGATCTACATCCACAGCCATGTCGAGACGCCCTTCGGCGTGCATCGCTTGAATGGCGGCGGGATGTGGCGCTTCCGCCCGTCGACGCTCGATCTGGCTGTCTTCGCCCGCGGCTGGGTCAATCCCTGGGGGCATGCGATCGATCCCTGGGGCCGGTCGCTGGTCACCGACGGCGCTGGCGGCGAGGGGATCAACCTCGGCTTCCCTGGCGCCGCATACTTCACCGCCATCGGCACGCCGCGGATCCTCCATGGGATGAATCCGGGGAGCCCGAAGCTCTGCGGCCTCGAGATCCTCTCCGGGGCCCATCTCCCCGCCGACGCGCACGGGGTGCTCGTGACCCACGACTTCCGCGCCAACCGTGTCTGCCGCTACCGGCTCACCGAATCGGGCTCGGGGTTTGAAAGTGAAAAGCTCCCCGACCTGATCCGCTCATCGCGCGTCGACTTTCGTCCGATCGACGTGAAGATGGGGCCCGACGGAGCGATCTACATCGCCGATTGGTACAACCCGATCATCCAGCATGGCGAGGTCGACTTCCGCGACGACCGCCGCGATCGCATGCACGGCCGGATTTGGCGCGTGGCGGCACAGGGGCGTGCGCTCGTGCCGCGCTTCGATGCGACCACGCTCTCCAACGGTGAACTGATCGATTTGCTCATGGCCGACGGCTGGGCCCGTGACGCCGCCCGGCGTGTCCTCGTCGAGCGCGGGCTCGCCGAAGTTGGCCCCGATCTCGATGCCTGCTCCTCAGCCGCACGCCGCGCCGCCCCCGGCACCGCTGGCTACCACCCCGCCCTCGAACGGCGCTGCCTCGAGCTTCTCTGGCTCCGTCAGGGCCTCGACGACGGCTCGAGTGCGGCGATCGACGGAACGCTCCTGGCGCGTGTGCTCGGCTCCCCCGACCCCCACGCCCGCGCGGCCGCAGCCAGAGTCGTCGTCGATTGGGCCGATCGGCTCGGCCGAGCGGGCGCAGGCCCGGCCGGTAGTCCCGGCCCCATCGACCTCCTCGCGCCGACGGTTGACGACGATGCTCCGGCCGTGCGCCTGGAGGGGGTGCGGGCGCTGGCCGCCGTCGGGGCCCGCGTCGGTGCCTCGCCGGCCGACTCCAACCGTGCCGCGGCGTTGGCGCTGCATGTCGTCGATCATCCCCGCGACGACGCCCTCGACTATGCCGTGTGGCTGGCGGCCCGCGAGCTGCAGGGGGCCTGGCTCCCGGCGGTTCTCGCCGGCAGCTTCGACGATGGCGGGAAGCTCGCGCGTGTCCTGTTCGCGATCCGGGCTGCGGAAGCGACCGCCGCCAGTGGCTGGATGATCGACCGCTGGAGATCGGGGGCCGTGACGGGCACCGAGCTCGACATGCTCATCGACGCGATCGCGCTGCTGGGTGACGCCGGGCACCAACAGTCGGTGTTCGGATTCGTCTCCGACCCGGCCACCCCCGCCGTTCGCGCCGCCACCGTGCTCGGGCAACAGGTGGAGGCCCACCGCAAGCGGCGCGTCGTCCCGGAGGGCGATCTGAAGGGCCTAACGCGGCTGGTGGCAAGTCGGGAGCCTGCGCTTGCCGCTGCCGCGATCGATGCGGCGGGGCTCTGGCAGGTGGCGGAGGCAGCTGATGGACTGGGCGAGATCGCCGCCGATCCGGGCCGCGACTTGGCCGTTCGGCAGGGAGCGATCCGGGCCCTGGGCAACCTCCCGGGCAGCGCGGCCCACGAGAGCCTGGCACGGGTTGCCGGGGCGGCCGCCACCCCCGAGCCGGTTTTGGCCGCCGCGCTCTCCGCGCTTGTGGGCCGATCCTTAATTGACGCCTCCGCGCTCACCGCCGCCTGGCTCGCAACCGGCCCCGGCGATGGCGCGATCCACGAGGTGATGCGGGCCTTCCTCGGGGCCCGCGGCGCCGCCGACCGCCTCGCCCAGGCCCTGTCCACCACCACGCTCGCCCCTGCCACGGCCCGCACGGCGCTGCAGGATGTGACCGCAGCGGGGCGGCCTGAGCCGGGCCTCACCGCGGTGCTCGAAGGTGCCGCCGCAGCGGCCGGCGGCCGGACGATGACGGCCGAGGAGCGGGCCTGGATCCTCGCCCGCGTCGCCCTTGGGGCCAATGCCGGCCGGGGGCGTGAGCTCTATCGCCGCGAGAATCTCCGCTGCGTCGCCTGCCATAGGATCGACCGCGAAGGGGGCCGAGTGGGGCCGAACCTGACCGCGATCGGATCGGCCGCGCAGCCCGATTACCTCCTCGACTCGCTCCTCGATCCGGCCAAGAACGTCAAGGAGGGCTACGGTTCGCTCGTCGTCGTCACAGCCGACGGCCAGGTCACCAGCGGCATCCCGGTGTCGCGGTCCGACACGGAGCTCGTCCTCCGCGACAGCCTCGACAAGGAAGTCCGTCTCCAGTTGGCCGACATCGAGGAACAGGCCCCTGGCACCTCGCTGATGCCGGCCGGCCTCGTCGATGGCCTGCCGGCCGAGGATCTCGCCGATCTCGTCCGGTATCTCTCCGCGCTTGGCCGCTGACCGCGGCGGGAGGGCGACGGCGGCGGCGCGGTAGCATGGGCCGTTGCTCATCGCGGCCCCGTTCCGCCCTCACGAGCCTACGCCATGCCTTCCCTCAAGCGGATCCTCGTCACCGGTGGCGCCGGCTTCCTCGGCAGCCATCTGTGCGAGCGGCTCGTCGATGCAGGTCACGACGTGATCTGCGTCGACAACTTCTTCACGAGCCAAAAGGCGAACGTCGCCCACCTCCTCGCGGAGCCGAACTTCGAGCTCCTCCGCCACGACATCGTCCAGCCGCTGTGGCTGGAGGTCGACGAGATCTACAACCTCGCCTGCCCGGCGGCACCGGGGCATTACCAGTTCAATCCGATCAAGACCATGAAGACGAGCGTGATCGGGGCGATCAACGTCCTCGGGATGGCGAAGCGCTGCCGGGCCAAGGTTCTCCAGGCCTCGACGAGCGAGGTCTACGGCGACCCAGAAATCCATCCGCAGCCGGAGAGCTACCGCGGCGCGGTCAATCCGATCGGACCGCGGGCCTGCTACGACGAGGGAAAGCGGGCCGCCGAGACGCTGTTCATGGATTACCACCGTGCCCACCGGCTCAACGTCCGGATCGTGCGGATCTTCAACACCTACGGCCCGCGGATGAATCCCTACGACGGCCGGGTGGTGAGCAACTTCATCCGCCAGGCAATCGCCGGCGAACCGATCACGATCTTTGGTTCAGGCGACCAGACGCGGAGCTTCTGCTACCGCGACGACCTCATCGACGGGATGATGCGGATGATGGCCGCCCCGGACGATTTCGTCGGCCCGGTGAACATCGGCAATCCGGGCGAGTTCACGATCCGCGAACTGGCCGAGCTGACGGTTCAGCTGTGCGGATCGTCGTCGGCGATCGTTCACCGCCCCCTGCCGGTCGACGACCCGGAGCGCCGCCGCCCCGACATTGCGCTAGCGCGCGACCGGCTCGGCTGGGCGCCGACGATCGCCCTCCGCGAGGGGCTCGAGCGGACGATTGAGTGGTTCCGCACAGTGAACCTCGCCGACTACCGTCCCCCGACTCCGAACTACTGATCAGGCCTCCCCCGGCCGGTCCACCTTCCGGGCGAGGAAGGGGGCCAGGAGCCGCGCTGCCACGGTCACCAGCCCGATCCCGGCGACGAGCCCCAGCTCGTCGAAGGCCCAGTCGACACTGTCGGCAAAGCGGCCGAAGAGCGGCTGGGTGAGCTCGTCGGCCGCCGCAAACAGCGCCAGCGGCACAAACAGCGCCGCCGCGGCGCGCCACCCCCATCCGCCGCGGGAGGCGAAGGCCGCCGCCACCACGCCGCCGAGGAGGGTGTAGGCGATGAGGTGGAGCGACTTGTCGCCGGGGGCATCCGGGCCGACGAGCTCGGCCGGCCGCGGGTGGTGGGTGGCATAGAGAAGGATGCAGGTGTAGGCCGCCGCGAGCAGGTCGAGGCCCCGTTGCACGGCTCCGGGAAGGGCTCCGGCAGGGGGCGGAATTGGGCTTCGTCGTCCGTCCGTCATCCGCTACCCTCCCTCCTTCGCTCCAGACCAAGGCCCCTCTGTCATCGGCCGCGGCGGAGCATACCGGAGCCCCAGGCCCCTCACATCCCCCACGGTTCGGTGAGTCGACGCCCGCGGCGCCGGCCCGGACGCCCAGGAGCCCATCCCCATGGAGCGCGCGAAATTATCGGCGGTCGTCCTCGAGCTGCTCGAGAAGGAGACCGGCGAGACCTACCCCGCCGTTGAGGAAACGACCACGCTCCGCGAGGGCCTGAATCTCGATTCACTCGACATGGCCGGCCTCATTCTCCACATCGAGAGCCACTTCGGCATCCAGATCGAGAGCGAGCTCCTCGACGGCATCCAGTCGGTCGGCGATCTGCTCGACGTCCTGGAGACGAAGATCTTCGCCAAGTCGGTCCGCAGGGCGGCCTGACCTCCCGTCCGGCGAGGGTCCGAGCATGACGACGCCCCACCTCTCTTGCCCCGTCGCGGTCCATGCGACCGTCACCTGCCGCGCGGCGGGAATGGGGGCCTTGCGCGAGACGCCCGTACCGGGTGCCCCGCCGCTGCCGCCACGATTCCTTCGCTATGCCGACGAGCACACGGTCGTCGGCATCCGCGCTGTCCAGGAGGCGATGGCCGCGCTCGGCCAGAGCCCGGGGAATCCCCGGGCCGGCGCGAGCGATCGCTTCGCCGTCGTCGCCGCCCCGTGTGGCGCCGGCCGCCCGGCGAGCGCCCGCACGCTCGTCAATCTGCGGGAAGGGGGCCCGGTGACGGTCTCGCCGCATGTCGTCCCCCAGTGCTCGCTCCATGCGGTGGCCAGTGCCGTGAGCGTCGGCCTGCGGATCCACGGCCCCAACATCGGCGTCGGCGGTGGCCCCGAGGCGCTCTCCGAGGCATTTGTCACGGCGCTGTCGCTCCTCGACGAGCCGGGCGTGGAGGGATGCTGGCTCGTGCTCACCGCCTGGGATGAAGAGCCGGTGCTCGACGACCGGGGCGACGTTCCCGGTAGCGCCGTCTGCCGCGGCGTGGCGCTGGCCCTCGATCGGGCCGCCACCGGGAGCCTGCATCTGTCGCTCCGCATCGTGCCGAGGATGGCGGTGATCGACGTCGCTGCGACGAGTGCCCCCACCGATCATCCTTCCCTGGCCGCGCTGGCGATCCTTCTCGACCAGGCCGGTCGCGATGGTGGCCCTGATCGTCTCGGCGACTGCGACGGCTGCCTCTGGTCGCTCCGCCTGGGATGGGGATCGATGGTGAATCTCGACCTCGCGCTGGCGGCGCGGGAGCGGAGGAGGATCGCCGCATGACGCGAGCCCCCCTTCGCGCCGATCGATCAGCGATGATCACCGGCATCGGCGCCGTGACCCCGCTCGGAAACGATTTCGACACGATCGCTGCCGCGCTCCTCGCCGGGCGATCGGGCGTCGTCGAGATCGATGGCGCGGGGTTTAGCCGTGAGGCGCGGCAGTTCGCCGCGCCGGTGGCCGCGATCCCGGCGGTGGCCGCAAACGACTCCCTCGACCGTCTCGGCCGGATCTGTCTGGCAGCAGCACACGCAGCCCGGGCCGATGCCGGCCTGGGCGACCTGCGCGGCGGCCCGGTCGCAGCGGCTCGTGTCGGCCTCGTTGTGGGGATTGGGGCGGAGCAGCTCAAGGGCTGGGAGGCCGATTTCCTCGCCGGTGGCCGGCAGGTCTTCTCCCCCGACCGTCCCCCGAGCCTCGTCCACCGGATGGCCACCCACCTCGGGATCGATGGGCCGGCGGTGACGGTCGCCGCGGCCTGTGCCTCCAGCGGCTACGCGCTGGCGCTGGCCCGCCGCTGGATCGCCATGGGCCTGGTCGACGTCTGCTTGGCCGGCGGCGGCGACATCCTCTCCCCCACCGGCTTCGCCGCCTTCTACAACCTCCGCGCGCTCTCCCGCCGCAGCGACGATCCTGTCCGCGCTTCGCGCCCCTTCGACCGCGATCGCGACGGCTTCGTGATGGGGGAGGGAAGCGCGGTGCTCGTCCTCGAAGCGCGCCTGCACGCCGAGCGTCGCGGCGCACGGGTGCGCGGTGAACTGGCCGGAGTCGGCATGTCGGGGGACGCAACGCACATGGTGACCCCGAGCGACGATCCGACGGAAGCTGCCCGCGCGATCCAGCTGGCGCTCCTCGACGCCGGTGTGGCGCCGGCCGGAGTCGACTATGTCAACGCCCACGCGGCCGGCACGCCGGTGGGGGACGTGGCCGAGGCGGCGGCGATCCGGCTCGCGCTCGGCAGGGCGACCGACGGCATTCCGGTCAGTTCGACGAAGAGCATGTCGGGCCACCTCGTCAGCGCGGCGGCCGCCTTCGAGGCGCTGGCCTGTCTGGCGGCCATCGACCGCCAGACGATCCCCCCGACGCTGAACCTCGACCATCCCGACCCGCGCTGCCGGCTCGACCACGTGCCGCACGTCGCCCGGCCGCACCCTGTCGCCGTGACCGCCAGCAATTCCTTCGGCTTCGGCGGGGCGAATCTGTGTCTCGTCATCCGCCGCGCTGCCTGACTTCGATCCACCGTTCCCCCCACTCTTTCCCCGGAGATCCCCCCGATGACCAGCTGCTCCTCGCAGTCCGCCTGCCGCCGCCCCGCCGATCCCTCCTCGCCGCCGCTCCCGGCCGCCGAGATCGACTCGCTCCTCGAGCGGCTCGTGGCGGAGTGGCATGTGGTCGATCCGGGGCATGCCGCCACCGAGCTCGAGGGGCGGATCTGCGACCTCCACAAGTTCAACTTCCAGCTTTGGCACGAGGAGGACATCGCCCGTTCTCCCGAGGTGACCGATGAGCGGATCGCGGCGGTGAAGCGGAACATCGACCGCTTCAACCAGGCCCGCAACGACGCCATCGAGAAGGTCGATGACTGGCTCGTCACCGAGCTTGCCGGCCACGGGATTCAGGCCGCTGCCGGCACCCCCGCGGCCACCGAAACCCCCGGCTCGGCGATCGACCGGCTGTCGATCCTCGAGCTCCGCCGATTCCACATGCGCGAGCAGCTCGACCGTGCCGATGCCACCCAGGAGCACCGCGAGAAGGCGGCGGCCCGGATGGCGGTGCTCGACGCTCAGCGGGGCCATCTCATCGAGGCGATCGACCGTCTCCTCACGGAGATTTTCCTGGGGCAGCGGCCTCTGCGGGTTTTCCGGATGATGAAGATGTACAACGATCCGACGATGAACCCTTATCTTTACAAGGCCCAGAGCCGGTCGGCGGCCTGAGGCTTCCTCTGCGCCCCCCGAAGTGGCTGTGCATGTTCGAACACCGCCGCGAATCGCTCCTCCCCCGGCAGGCCTTTGCCCGGCGGGTGGCGTGGCATCTCTCCATCGCCACCGGCCTGGTGGCGCTGGCGCTGGGGTTCGGCGTGCTCGGCTACCACAGGCTCGGGGGTCTCCCTTGGATCGATGCGCTTCTCAATGCGTCGATGATCCTCGGCGGGATG
>SIAG01000012.1 GCA_009691925.1 Planctomycetaceae bacterium | reverse complement strand
TTGAGGGTCTTGAACTGGCTCTCGGAGTAGGGGTTGTCGTTGCTCGTATGCGGCCGGCTGTGGGACCGGGAGACCCCGAGGGATGCCATGAGTTGGCTGACAGGGCGGCTCGTCATCGCCGCACCGCGGTCGGCATGGATCGTGAGCTGGTCGGGGCGGATCTGCTCCTTGATCGCGGTCTCGCGAAGGAGCCGCTCGGCAAGGTACTGGCATTCACGATGGGCGAGCATCCAGCCGACGACCTATCGGCTGGAGATATCGATGACGACGGAGAGGTGGATAGAGATCCATTTCTTGGGCCCGAGGAGCTTCGTGATGTCCCATGACCAGACCTGATTCGGGGTCGTGGCCTTGAGTTGCGGCTTGGCGTGTATTGGATGTCGGAGCTGGTCGCGACGCTCCCGCACCTCCTTGTTGGCGTTGAGGATCCGCTCCATCGTGCGGGTAGAGCAGAGGTATTTTCCCTCGTCCAGAAGCGTGGCGTAGGCCTCCGCCGGGGCTTTACGACTTCGCGTGTGAGCCGCTTGTTCTCCTCGACCAGCGGCGAGTACGGGGCGGCCTTGCGTCCACGACGCTTCGGCGCCAGGGCCTCGAGCGAAGCCGCATCGCGTTGCTTTCGCCATGCTGCCAGATGCGACGAAGAGAGCCCTTCGCGCCGAAGCAGGGCGCCGAGCTGCCCCGACGCCGTCGCCTGGTCGGCCTCGTGAAGGATCCGGGTCTTGTACTCGGCCCCGAATCGACGCCGGAGCGCCTTCTCCGGCACAGCCGGATCAGGGCGACTTGGGGCTCTCGCCCCCGCCATTTCGGCGGCCGCGGTGGTGGGCGGAACTCCAGTCGGGCCAGGCCCTCCTTCCGTTCCGCCCACCACCGCTTCTTGGTGTGCAATCATTCTTTCGGTCTCCATCTGCCTGGCTCCTGGCCCTCTCCTCTCATGGGGACAAGGCAGGTGTCTCACCTATCATTGGCACAGAGGGGCCGGCAACGCTCGGCATGAATGCCGAGTTTGCCCGCGTGGCCGCTCCGATCGTGCCCCCGAAGGAAGGGAGCCCGTTGTGGATCGGCATCGGCCGCTTCGGTCGCTTGGAGCTCTCCGGCGACGCGATCCTCCCCGACTCCGGCCAGTCGGTGCCCGACCAACTGTGGATCGTCGAGACCGGCGTCACCCACATCCGGCCGCTCGACAGCGGCGGCACGCTTGGCGGCACGTTTCTCTTCGGCTTGGCGAGCGACCGCCCGTTCGCCGCCGGCCGCGATCTGACGCTCATGGCGGTCGCCTTCTGGAACACGCCGGCCAAGAACGACCGCGACGAGTGGAGCTTCAGCGTCTTCTTTTCGCCCACCAGCCAGCTCCCCTATCCCCTGCCGGGGATCGCCTATGGGTGGCGACCGAGTGAGACGTTTGAGGCCAAGCTCGGCCTGCCGGCGTCGCTCGAATGGCGTCCTGACGACGCGTGGACGATCACGGCGGCCTATTTCCCCCTCGTGAATGCCAACATCGAGGCCCGCCGTCGGCTCGGTGATGACTGGGCGCTGATCGCGTTCTATCGCACCGACACGCAGATCTTTTTCCTCGCCGATCGGATCATCGACGACGAACGGTTTTTCGTCTTCGATCAGCGGGCGGCCGTGGGCATCGAGCGGACGCTCGGGGGCGGGTTCACGATCGAGGCGCTGGCCAGTTGGCTGTTCGACCGCGAGCTCTTCCAGGGGGCGAGCTTCACCTCGGGCCGGACCGACGTCGTCGAGTTTGACCCGGGGCCGGCGCTGTCGCTGCAGCTGCTGTGGCGGCGGTAAGGGCGGGGCTCACGGCTGATCGCCTCGGAGAAAGCCTTCGAGACGGCCACGTCGGCGACCGGCAGGCTGATGGTGATCGATCGCGGCGTGGCTCGTGGGGGACATTCCGCTCGACTCGATCATCATCCGAGGGAAGTGCTCACGATGGCGACTTTGCCACGAGGGGAAAGGCCGCTGGATCCCGAATGGAATCAAGACTCAAGTCGATGTCCAAAAGCGGCCAATGGAGGTGGTCGGCGGTCGGTCGCTCCACGCTCATGATCTGGTCGATCGATGCATGGCGGAACCACGGGAAATGCTCGTAAGGCAGGAGGAGTTCCTCCTCGCCGGCGAGTATCCAGAAGCCGTGCCGGGAAACGTGACTGACCTCAATCGGGAAAGTGCCTGTGCCACGCATCGGCGATTTCCTCCAGGTGATCCTCGACGAGTTGCTTTGCCTTTGCTTGTCGCTCGGAGATCAATATTCTACTTGAAACGAGCCTGGAGATCCTCGCTGTACTGGTTCCCGGCCGACGACGTTGCCATGGTTTCCCCTGCCCCGCCGGTGCCGTTGCCGGATGGTCGCAAAAAACCTCGACCGGTGAGAGAATCGGGAGCATCGGAGCGTCGGGCATGAGGCTTGCTCGGTCAGCTTGATTCCCTTCGCGAGGTACCCCAGTCATGTCAGGTTTGCGTTTGTGCCGCTCGGTTCTTGTGGCTCTCGTGGCCGTCGCGATCGTCGGCGGGGCGGCCTCGGCCTGCACCCGTTGCCTCCATCGCTTCGCCGACGGGCGCGTGATCGTCGGCCGGTCGATGGATTGGATGGAGGATCCCTCCTCGGAGCTGTGGTGCTTCCCGCGGGGGATGAAGCGGCAAGGGAATGCCGGGCCTGAGAGCCTCGTGTGGACGAGCACGTACGGCTCGGTGGGGGTGAGCTTCTACGGCGCTGCTACCGTCGACGGGATGAACGAGAAGGGGCTCGTTGCCAACATCCTCTATCTGGCCGAGAGCGACTACGGGAAGCCGGTCGCCGGTCGGCCCAATCTTTCGATCGGGGGCTGGGCGCAGTACGTGCTCGACTCCTACCCCACGGTCGCCGAGGCGGTGGAAGGGCTCCGCAAGGAGCCGTTCACGATTGTCGCCCCGATCCTCCCCAACGGCGAGCCCGGTGTCGGCCACTTGGCAATCTCCGATCCTTCCGGAGATTCGGCGATCATCGAATATGTCGCCGGCAAGCTCTCGATCCATCACAGCCGCGACTACACCGTGATGACCAATTCCCCCCCGTTTGATCAGCAGCTCGCCCTCAACGCTTACTGGAAGGGCATCGGCGGCGATGTAATGCTCCCCGGCACGGTTCGGGCGAGCGACCGATTCGTGCGGGCGAGTTACTATGTTGATGCACTCCCCGACGACGCCACCGGCTTCCGCGCTATCGCTGCGGTCTTTAGCGTGGTCCGCAATGCCTCGGCGCCGCTGGGGATCTCGACCCCCGGCAAGCCGAACATCGCCAGCACGATCTGGCGGACGGTACACGACCAGCAAAAGCGCGTCCTGCACTTCGACTCGGCGACGAGCCCGACGGTGTTTTGGATTCCGCTGGAGAAGATCGACTTCGCGCCCGGCGCGGCCGTGAAGCGGCTGCCGCTGAAGGGCGGCGAAACCTACAACGGCGATGCCTCGGAGGGGCTCGTCTCCGGGGAGGCATTCAAGTTTCTCGAGGCGCAGCCCTGACGCTTTCCTGGGCCAAGCCGGCGGGCTTCGGCCCGGGCGGAAAGCGGTGTACAGCGCCGGTCCGCGGCGCCTCCCGATTCACGCGTGTGGCGGCCGACGCGCGGCCAGCGTGAGCCCGGGATGGGCGCCGGCGACACCGTGAACGCACACGGCCGTCCAGGCGGCGAGCCTGTGGCCGAGCAGGCGACAGGACTCCTTGGCCGGCTCGTCGGCAGGACCCTTGGCCGAGACGGCGCCGTAGTGGAGCGTCAGATCCCGGGAGGCGTAGTCGGTGACGCCGAAGACGAGGAAACCGAAGTTCATAAGGAGCGTCAGGACACTCTGACAGGCGAGCTCCATGCCGCCCCCCCAGCCCCCCGCGGAGCTGAACGCGCAGCCGATCTTGCCGTCGATCTTCATCCAGTGGGGGCGCATGTCGTCGTCCCAGAATCGCTTCATTTTCCAGGAGAGCAGCCCCATGTTCGTCGGGCTGCCGACCGCGAGGCCGTCGGCCCAGAGAACATCCTCCGGAAGCGCGCGCAGCTCGCCCGCGCCGTCGACCTTCCGCAGACGCACCTCCACGCCCGCCATCTCACGGGCGCCGCCGGCAACGAGCCGGGCCATCTGCTCGACGTTGCCGGTGAAGGAGTCGTAGAGAACGAGGATCTTCACCGCCGCGACAGGGCTCATGACTCAGTTCCGGATGACCGTGGAAAAAGGGCGTCAGCCGGTCTGCTATTTCGCCTCTTCCGCGGAGAGCACGTTGCCGAAGACCGACCAGACGACGCCATCGGCCACGACCGACAGTGTCATGTGCCCGTCGGCCGTGATCACCACATTCAGACCGCGGCCGTGCTCCACCCCCGACAACAACCACTGCCCGTCCGATTCCACGACCGTGTCGAGCTTCGTGACCTCGCCACGGCGTGATTTGGGGGCCAGGAGCGTCAATTCCTTCTTGGCGGTGTCGACCCGGAAGAACGTAGGGCGTTCCTTGTCGCCGACATCCGGGGGCCCCACCGTGCCGTCCTCGTCGACGGCCACGGCCGACGTCACGGCGCAGATCCAGATCTGTTCGGCCCAGGCGCTGCCGACGAGCAAGCCACTGGCCACCAAGGTCATCGCCACCATCCGCATCGTGCAGGTCATCATCCATCAACTCCCTTCGATGTCGTTTTGCTGATCGTCTGTTTTCAAAAAATGAACGCCGTGGGCCGAGACGAGGACCGGTCACGATCCCCCGTCCTCACCGCAACGAATAGCCCTTCGCCTCCATGGCGGCCATGAAGTTGCGGGTCCAAACTCCAAACTGCTGCTGGTAGGCAGCCACGGCCGTGGTCGAGGTGTTGCCCGCTGCCTGGACCGCGCGCCGCGAGCGCATGCCGCCGGTCAGGCCCAGCGACGTGGCGCCGATGGCCGCCCCCTTGCCGGCATCGCCGGCGATGGCGCCAACAGCGACACCGACGAGCGCACCACCCGCCGCGCCCTTGAAGGCGCCGCCGCGAGCGGCCCCGGCGGCGGTGGTCGCTGCCTGCGATTGCTGATCGAGGACGGTCTTCGCCTGGTAGGGATCCCAGCCCGTCTGCTGCGTGGCCCAGTCATAGGAGGCGGCCTCGTCGGCCCGCTGCTGATCGGGCGTTTGGCTCCGCGCCGGGAAGATCGCGAGATTGGCCGGATTCGCGCTGAGCTGTGGGGGGGCGGCCGGGGCCGTCGCGATCACGAGCAGTGATGCGATCGCCGAAAAAGAACAGAACAGCCGCTGGCTCGATGCAGACCTCGTGCCCATCGCGGAATCTCCTTAGTAGTGTCCGGCCCCCAGTCGTTCGGTTGGGGGCGTTTGCGAGCCCCACGGTTTACCCGGGGTCGAGGTTGGTTGGAAGACGAGTTTTCACGGGCAGCTAGGTGGATTGTTGCCACCGGCTGCCCGCAGCTGGATCGGCCGGGGAGCGCGTGTGCCGCGAGCCGTCAGTGGGGGTGGGGATGCGTGTGGCCTCCGAGCTTGCCGACGTACACCTTCCCCGCCACCGTCACGTTCAGCCGGCCGGTCGTTCCCTTGGCATGGAGGGCCTTGCTGATCGTCGCGCTGGTGCTGCCGAAAGCCGAGCATTTTCCCGCAGGATCGGTTGAGAGCGGTTGGGCATCGAGGGTGAATTGCTGCGGCTTCCCCCCCACGAGCAGATTGAGCGTGAGCTGTTTGCCATCGATCGCCACGGCCTCTTTCGCCGCACCGTCGAGGAGATAGACCGTCACCCTGTCGGCGGCTTCGTCATGGACCAGCTCCGCGTGGTAGTTCTCTTTTCCGAGCTCGACAAGCGTCCCACCATGCGGCCCTTTGGGTGGGTGCGCATGCTTGGCTTTCTGGGCTGCGGGCTGAGGCGGGGCGCCGATCGCCGGGATGCCCGCCGCCGCCGTCACGGCCAATCCCAGGGCCAGGAATCGGGAAGCGTTGATCGTTCCAAGCATCGGATTCTCCTTCGGGGTCAAACATTGAGAACAGTCAGTCTGCCGCAAATTCATCCCGCTCCGTCGCCGCCATCGCCTTCTCGGCCTGCGCTCGCCCGAAGCACCAAAAGAGCGCCGGATGGACGAAAAAGTCGAGGAGGGTCGAGCTGATCAGGCCCCCGAGGATCACCGTCGCGACAGGATAGAGGATTTCCTTGCCCGGCTCGCCGGCGGCGAGCACCAGCGGCACCAGTGCGATCCCCGCCGTGAGCGCGGTCATGAGCATCGGCGCCACCCGCTCCCGCCCCGCCCGCTCCACCATCTCCGGAGTGAAGCCCTCCCCCTCGTGGCGTACCAGATGGAGATAGTGCGCGATCAGGAGGATGCCGTTGCGGGAGGCGATCCCCGACAGGGAGATGAAGCCGACCATGCTCGCGACGGTCAGCGATTGGCCGGTGATCACGATCGCCGCCACCGACCCGATCGCCGCCATCGGCAGGCTCGCGAGCACCTGGAGGGCAAGATTCGTCGAGCGGAAGAGCGTGTAAAGGGCGAGGAACATCCCCAGCAGCGACACGAGGCCAAGGAGGCCGATCATCCTTGTGGCCTGCCGTTGGCTCTCGAATTGGCCGCCGTATTCGAGAAAATATCCCGGGGGTAGCTCGGCCTGGATCGGGGCGAGCCGAGCCTGGATGTCGAGCACGACGCCATTCAGATCGCGGCCCGCCGTGTTGCACTGGAGGATAATCCGGCGGCGGACGTTTTCGCGGTTGATCGTGTTGGGGCCGCTCCCCTCGACGATGTCGGCCACCGTCTCCAGCGGCACCCGGCCCCCGCCCTTGAGATTGATCGAGAGCCGGCGCATGGCATCAATGTCGCCCCGGTAGGGATCGTCGAGCCGCACGACGAGATCGAACTTACGCTCCCCTTGCACGATCTCCGACACCGTTTTCCCGTTCAGCGCTGTCTCGATGAATCCGTTGACCTCGTCGGCGGTCAGGCCGACCTGCATGAGCTTGTCGCGCTTCAGCCTGATCTGGAGCTGGGGAATCTCAACCTGCTGCTCAACCATCAGATCCTTGACGCCGCGCACGTCCGCGATGGCGGCCTTCATCGTTTCGGCGGTGCGGCGGAGAACACCGAGATCGTCGCCATAGAGCTTGATCCCCACCTGGGCCTTCACCCCCGAGAGCATGTGGCTGATGAGGTGGGAGAGCGGCTGCTCCACCGAGATCACGACGCCGGGCACCTTTGTTAACTCCTCACGGAGCTCCGCGAGGACCTCCTCGCGACCGCGGCCAGAATCGGGATCGAAGCTGATGATGATCTCGGAGGCATTCACCCCCTCGGCATGTTCGTCGAGCTCCGCGCGGCCTGTGCGGCGACCGAAATTGAGCACACCCTTCACCTTCTTGATCCGCTCGTCGACCATCCCGGCGATGGCGTTGGAGGTCTCGAGTGACGTCCCGGGGGGAAGGAGAACATTGACCTGGACGCACCCCTCGTTGAAAGGTGGCAGGAAATCGCGGCCGAGTTGCGTGACGACGCCGAGGCTCACGGCCACCGCCGCCGCCACCGTCACGAGGATCGGAGCTGGGTAGCGCACGCTCGTGCGGATCGCCCATCCGGCGAGGGCCTTGAGGATCCGCAGGAGGAGGCCATCGGTGTTGTGGTCGATGACCTTCGCGCCCGGCAGCAGCCAGTACGACAGCACGGGGGTGACGGTCAAGGAGACCAGGAGCGAGGCCAGGATGGAGACGATGTAGGCGATGCCCAGCGGGGTGAAGAGCTTCCCCTCCATCCCCTCCAGGGCGAACAGCGGCATGAACACGAGGACAACGAGAATCGTGCTGAAAACGATCGAATTGCGGACCTCGCTGCTCGCCTCATACACCACTCGCAGCGCTGATTTCGGCTCCGCCAGGCGACCGTTCTCGCGGAGGCGGCGGAAGATGTTTTCGACGTCGACGATCGCGTCGTCGACGAGCTCGCCGATCGCCACCGCCAGCCCTCCGAGCGTCATCGTGTTGATCGACATTCCCAGCCATGTGAAGACCAGCCCCGTGATCACGATCGAGAGGGGGATGGCGGTGAGCGTGATGAACGTCGTGCGGAAGTTCAGCAGGAAGAGAAACAGCACGATGACCACGAGCACGGCGCCGTCGCGGAGGGCCTCGATGACGTTGCGGATGCTCAAGTCGATGAACGTCTTCTGTTGGTAGATCTCCGCATTGACCCCTACGTCTGCCGGCAGCGACGGGCGCAGTTCGTCCAGAGCCCGGGTGATGGTGTCGGTCAGTCGCCGCGTGTCGGCGCCCGGCTGCTTGGAGATGACGAGCATGACGGCGGGAAGGCCGTTGACGGCGGCGTCGCCGCGCTTGACCTGGGCGGCTTCGGCGACGCGGGCCACCTGGCCGAGCACCACCGGCCGCCCGCCGGTCGCCTTGATGACGACACTTGCCAGGTCGTCGAGCGACTGGATCCGGCCGAGCGAGCGGACGAGCAGTTCGTTGCCCCCCTGATTCAGGTAGCCTCCGGTGGCGTTGGAGTTGCTCGCCTGCACCGCTGCCTCCACCTCGGCGAGGCTGAGGTCGTAGCGGAGGAGGAGCGACGGGTCGACGAGCACCTGAAACTGTTTCCTTCCCCCTCCCATGGTCACGACCTGGGCGACGCCGGGGATCGTCAGCAGCCGCTGGCGGACAACCCAATCGGCCAGCGTGCGAACCTCGATCGGGGGCGTGGCACCGGATTCGCTGGTCATCCCCACCTGCATGATCTGCCCCATGATCGACGAGATCGGGGCGAGCTGCGGTCGAACCCCCTGCGGCATCCGATCGAGGGCCAGGGCGATCTTCTCCGCCACGATCTGCCGGTCGACGTAGATGTCGGTTTCCCAGCCGAACTCGACTTGGATCACCGACAGGCCAACGCCGGACGAGCTGCGCACGGCCTCCACCCCCGTCGCCCCGTTGAGGACCGATTCGAGGGGAAACGTGATCAGCGTCTCGACCTCCTCGGGGGCGAGCCCCGGCGCCTCGGTGAGGATCGTCACCCGCGGCCGATTGAGATCGGGGAAGACGTCGATCGGCAGTCTCGAGAGCGTGACGCTGCCATACACCAGCATGACCATCGCCAGGACGATCGTGAGCAGCCGGTAGCGGAGGGCGTTCTTGATGATGGCGTTGAGCATGGATCGTCTGGGATTGAGCGGCTGGGATTTGAGCGGCTGGATTTGGACAGTGGAGTCGTCCGCAGGTGTCGCTGCATGGGCCGTAGGGTCAGTGGGTGTGGCCGGCGTGCGGGTCGAGTGCCCCGCCCGATTTGTTTTTCAGCGCCAGCTGGAGCTGCTGGGCGGCGGTCATCGCAATCGTGTCGCCGGGGAATAACGCGCCGTCGTTGGCGATCACGACCGACTGCGGATCGCGATGCTCGACGTGGACGGCCTGCCGGTCGAGGCGGTCGCCGTTGACCCGGAAAACGTAGTTTTCGACGCCTTCCTGGGCCACCGCCCCGGTGGGAAGCACGATTCGCTCGGCCCACGACTCCACCGGCACGCGGAGCTGTATCCGCTGACCGGGCTTGTAGCGCCATTCGACGGACCGGGCGCTGCCGGCGCCGTCACCGCGCTTGTCGCGGACGATCTCGTTCGGGAGCCGGACGTAGAAATTGAGCGTCCGCGACTCCGGGTCGATGCGGTTGGCGACGTAGTCGATCTCCAGGCGCTCAATCCGCTGCTCCGGCCCCTCCTTCGATTCAAGGATCGCGGTAACCGGACGGTCGTCGGCGGCGGCCCGGGTGATGTGCGGGATGTCCTGCTCGAAGGTCTCCCCTTCGACAAGGAGGCTCGCGTGATCGGCGAGGATGGCGAGCGTGTCGCCGGCGGCCACGTGCTGGCCACGTTCGACGGCGAGCTCTTGGAGAATGAGGGTGATCTCCGCGGTCGCGGCCGGTGCCCGGACGACGATCTTCCCTAGCAACGTCCGCTTCACGAGGATCTCGTCGACCTGGGATTCGGAGAGCCCGTGGAGGAGGAGGGCCTGGCGCTCGGCGGTACGGACGGCTTCGAGTTTCTGGAGCTCATACTTCCGCTCGAGGATCGTTTTGAACGCGACGATCCCCTCCGGGCCGATCCCCTCCAGCCGGGTGATCTCCTGGCGGACGACATCGACCTCCTCGGTTGTTTTCAGGAGGTTGGCCTGGGCTTGGACAAGCTCCTCGTGGGTCAGTCGGATCTCGAAGAGGGGCTGGTCCGGGGTGACGGCTTCCCCTTCGGTCGCGAAGATCTGGGTCACCGATCCGGTGATCGGCGCGATGATCGTGAGCTTCGATCGTCCGCGGCGTTCGACCACGATCCCCGGCACGCTGATGGTCAGGTCGAAGGTCGAAAGCGCGACATCCCCTTCCCGTAGGCCGATGCTGCGGCGGGCCTGATCGCTTAAACTGAGCGAGTTTTCTTCGTCGTGGCCGTCGTGATCGTGGTCGTCGCCATGGGCATCCCCATGAACATGGCTCGCGCCTTGCGGCGTTGCCTCGGCTGCTCCAGCGTCCGCGGGCCTGCCGCCGAGGATTCTGATGGCGCGATCGCGGAGGGGCTGGAAGCCTGGCCCGGAGGTGGCGCCCACGATCACCGCGAGGGTGAGCAGGCCCAGTGCCACCAAGGAGAGGAGGCGAACGAGGAACGTGGGCGTGGGTGATGTGGCCATGATCGCGCCTCCGCGGGCTGATGTGTAGGGCCCGATGAGACGCCGGCAACGGCCTGCGGCGGCGTGCGGCCCAACGAGGGCGCGCGGTCGGGTGAAGCGGAAAGAACGCGCGGCGGGCCGCGCACGGCTTCAGATCAAGAGACGCTCAAAGAGGGCAGGCCGACTGCTTCGTGGATGGCGAACCGGCGGAGGCTGTCCGCCTCTGGCCACGGAACTGGGAACCGTGGCTCCGTCGACGGCGGCCAGCATGCCTGACGCCAACGGCGACCAAGGCGGGATCGGCGTCGCCTCGGTCGACAAGCACGCACAATGGCATCCATGACAGGCGTCGCAGTCAGCGCAGGCCGCGGAGGCGGAGAGTGTCACGCCCTCGAGCTCGGCGCCGCGGCCGCTTGTGTCGGTGTCTGGCTGGTGCGCCACGTCGTCGTGGAGGTGGTCGTGGCAGCAGGCCTCGGCTCCGACCGATCCCACCGTGGCCGTCGCCCCTTCACCATGACCGCCGAAGTGGCAGGGGTGGAGGCAACATCCGAAGGTGAAGTGAATCACCGTTGCGATGGTCGTGATGATGCCGACAAGGGATCGCACGGAGGGGCCTCTTTGTTCCCTCACTATCGTCCCGGGCTCCGCTGGAACTCAAGCGTGACGCAGCCAAAGGCAGTTGCCAGGCTTTTTTTCTGCGCCGTTTTCAGGAACGGGGCACAGCCCATACTCCCGGCTCCCCAGGACCATTTGGGCCCTCCTTTGGATCGGGGGGCGATCGGGAAGAGCTCCACCGCGATCCCTCTCATTCGGGGCTCAGGCATGCACGAGCTCGAGCAGCCGCCGGCTGCCGATCGGCTCCTCGGTCAGCCAGGGGATGACGGCCATCCGTGGATTCTTGCTCTCCACCCGATCGATGTGCGGCTCCTCGGCTGCTGCCCTGGCGACAAGGAGCGGATTGGTGGGGCCAGCGGCCGCCAGCGACGCGTTGACGACCCAGGCCCACGGCTCGATGCCGGCGCGGCGGAGATCGGCCTGGAGCGCCTCGGCCTCGAGGACGGGCGTCGTCTCTGGGAGCGTCACGATCACCATCTTCGTCTGCCCGGGATCCTGGAGGCGCATCATCGGCGTGACGACATGGAGGTCGGGATTCATGTGCCGGACGACATCGCGGTGATAGGCCCCTGTGGCGTCGATGAGCAGGAGCGTGTGCCCCGTGGGGGCGGTGTCGACGACCACGAACGACTGCCGCGATTCCTGGATGACCCGCGAAAACGCCTGAAAGACAGCGATCTCTTCGGTGCAGGGGGAGCGGAGATCCTCCTCGAGGAGCGCCCGGCCGGCGTCGTCGAGGCTGCCCCCTTGCGCCTCCATCACGTGCTGACGGTAGCGCTCCCGCTCATCGTGGGGATCGATCCGGCTGACAGTCAGCGAGGGGATGTTTGATTCGACCGTCATCGAGAGATGGGCGGCGGGGTCGGTCGTGGTGAGGTGGACCGGGTGCCCCCGCGAGGCCAGTTCTACGGCGATCGCAGCGGCGATGGTCGTCTTCCCGACGCCCCCCTTGCCGAGCACCATCACGAGCCCATGCCCATCCTTCTCGATGCCGTCGACGAGCATCCCGAGGGACGGGCGGCGTCGCGGCGGGTGCGCCGCGGGGAGGGCGGGCGTGCTGACGACATCGATTGGGTTTTCCGTGAGCATCGCCCGCAGAGCCGACACTCCGACGAGATTGCAGGGCTGGAGCGGCACGATCTCGCGGGAGAGCGTGGCGATCGCGGCAGGGATGTTTGCCATCGCCTTTCGCTCCCGCTCGCGGACGGCCCGCGCTACTGGGTCGGGGCTCTCTCCCCCAGGCATGACGCTGTTGACGATGAGCCGCTGATTGCCGATCCCGAGGACCCTGAGCTCATGGGAGGTGCGGGCGGCTTCCTCGAGCGCAGCAGCTTGGGGGCGGGCCACGAGAACGACCGTCGTCGTGGCCTGGTCGGCGAGCGTCGCCACCGCGTCGGCGTATTGGTGGCGCTGCTTTTCCAGGCCAGAGAGGGGGCCCAGACAAGAAGCTCCTGATGTCGTCGAATCGAGGAAGTTGGTCCAGGCCGTGGGGAGCTGGAGGAGGCGGAGGGTGTGGCCGGTCGGGGCGGTGTCGAAGATGACATGGTCGAAGGCTTGCTCGGTGAGAGTGCGCTCGAGGAGGCCGGTGAACTCGTCGAAGGCGGCGATCTCCGTCGTGCAGGCGCCGGAGAGTTGCTCCTCCATCGCCTTGATGGTTTCGGCGGGCAGCACACCGCGGACAGGGCCGACGAGCCGGTCGCGGTAGGCGCGCGCGGCAGCTTCGGGGTTGATGTTCAGGGCAGAGAGCCTGGGCACTCCCGGCACCGGCGTCGGCTCCGATTCTCCGATCGTAAACCCGAACACCTGGCCGAGATTCGAGGCGGGATCGGTGCTGACCAGGAGCACGCGCTGGCCCCGGTCTGCAAGGGCCACGGCGGTCGCGCAGGCCAGCGAGGTTTTTCCGACGCCCCCTTTGCCGGTAAACAACAGCAGCCGGGTGGGGTGGTCGATGAGGTGCATTCCTTCGCTCCGGTGGTCAGCAGCATCCGCCCGATGGGCCGCTCTCTCCGCCGCCGCAGCAGCTCTCTGTCATGACCGGCAAAGCGATCGTGGCTTCGAGTGGGACGCCCGTCCACGCCGCCAGCTGAACACGTCCCGGCAGTTGGCCCCGGCTCACGACCACGCCATCGACGAGGACCAGCGGCAGGCAGTCGTTGCCGTGGGTGTGCAACTCCTCACGGACTATCGGATTGGCGGCAAAGGCCAGGGGCTGCTGGGCGGGATTGATCCGCTCGACGGCCACCCCCTTGCGGGTCAGCCAGGCGAGATTGGCCGCCAGAGCCACAAGCGCGGGATCGACCTCGGGCCCGCAGATCCCGGTGGAGCAGCAGAGGGGGCGATCGAACAGCTGCAGAGAAGCCATGGGAAACTCCTGTCCAGGGGATGGAAGGAAAGTTGACGGCGAAACGTGGCCTAAGGGAAAGTGTAACGGTGTTTCTTTCTTGGACCCCGAAATGGTCTTCCGATGAAAAAGCTCCTGTTTGTGTGTGTCGAGAACTCCAACCGCAGCCAGATGGCCGAGGCCTTCGCCCGGATCCATGGCGGCGCCGACGTCGAGGCGGCAAGCGCCGGCTCGCGCCCCTCCGGACGGGTCAATCCAAAGGCGATCGAAGCGATGAAGGAGCTCGGCTACGATCTTTCCACGCACATATCCAAGGGTCTCGACGCCTTCAACGGGCAGCCGGTCGAGGTCGCGATCACGATGGGCTGCGGCGACGAGTGCCCGCTCGTCCGCGCCAGTCAGCGCGTCGACTGGAAGATCCCCGATCCGCGCGACATGACGCCGGAGGAGTTCCGCGGCGTCCGCGACCTCATCGAAGTGAAGGTCAAGCAGCTGCTCGCGTCGCTGTGAGCCCCGGGCTAGAAGGCGACAAACTGCACAGCGAAAGCAGAAGTCAGCACACCCTCATCAGACGGGGGCGTGCATCCATCGGCGGTGAGCACGGCCGAAGAGGCCGAAGCCGATCACCCGGATGTTCGCGGTGGCGCAGTGATTCACGCTCAACTCGTGGTTCCCAGGGAGCCATCACCCATCGCTCCCAAATTGCCAAACACGATGCCAGCAGAAGCGTTCGCCCCGACGCTGATCCAGACAAGGGCGACGGCGAGGCAAGCGGAGAGGGAACGAGAGGAAGTCACAAAAAGCTCCGTGGTATTGGTGCCGCAGTCCGGCGGCCGCGCGTGATGACTGGCGAGACAGGACCCTCGAGACCGGGACAAAACAAACCCCTCTCATGGCGCTGTCAAGCCTGGGCCTGTGCTCCCCGAGGATCAGGGAAAAGGCTAAAAAAAGGCAGCGCCGAACTTGCGGTGGACCGATCGATCCGCTGCCCAGGCACCCCCTCTTTGAAGCGGGATTGCAAAGGGCATGAACGGGAATCTCCGCAGACCTTTCCGGCCCGCTCCAGACGCGAGGAACTGCAGCGTGGAATCTTCGTCTGCTTCGTCTGCCATTCGACGATCCGTGCTCGGTCGCTGACGGGCTGAATGTGGGCCGGTGGCCGTCACGCCACGCCGTGCTTTGTGAACCATGCCAAGAGCCGCTTCCAGCCATCGGCGGCCTGCTCCTCGCGGTAGGAGGGGCGGTAGTCGGCATAGAAGCCGTGCGGCGTGTCGGGGTAAAGAACGATCTCGGAGGGCTTCTCCGCTTCGGCGAGCTTTTTCTGCATCGCTGCCACAAGGTCGTTGGGGATCCCCTGGTCAGCGCCGCCGTAGAGCCCCAGCACCGGGCTCCCGAGCTTGGCGACGAGGTCGATCGGATTGGCCGGGTGGAGATCGTCCTTGGCCGCATCGAGCCGGCCGTACCAGGCGACGCCCGCCTTGAGCAGGGGATTGTGGGCGGCGTAGAGCCACACGATCCGTCCCCCCCAGCAGAATCCGGTCACGCCGAGCCGGGCCGTGTCGCCGCCATGCTTGCCGGCCCAGTCGACCGCGGCATCGAGATCGGCCATCACCTGCTCGTCAGGCACCTTGGAGACGACCTTCGAGATGATCTCGGAGAAGTCCTTGATCTGTGACACGTCCCCCTGCCGGGCATAGAGCTCCGGCGCCACCGCCAGAAACCCGAGCTTCGCGAAGCGGCGGCAGATGTCCTTGATGTGCTCGTGAACGCCGAAGATCTCCTGGACGACAAGCACAGTCGGGAAAGGGCCGCCGGTGGCGGGGGCGGCCCGGTAGGCGGGGATCGCGCCGTCGGAGGTGGGGATTTCCACTTCGCCAGCTTCGAGCCCTTCGACGCTGGTGGTGATCGTCGCGGCCGAGACAGGCTGGACGGCGAGGGCGAAGCCGGCGGTGAGTGCGGCCACCGCCTGGCGGCGGGTGAGGTCGGGAGTGGCCACCACGGCCGGCTCGGTGACGGGGCGATCGGCGGGCATGTAAAAATCCTCGGGGAATGAGAGGCAGAGTGTTAAAAGCTACCACGCCGTCAGGCGACCGTGTCGCGCGGGGGCACCGTCGTGGAGGCGAGCGTTCTGCGGCGCGACGACGACAGGCAGCTCGATGGCCAGGCCGACCCGGTCCGGACCACGCCGACGCCCCGGAGCTGAAGCGTCCCCGCCGGCTGGGGGCCGGGGAAATCGCCGGCATTGGCGGATCGGCCAATGGATCCGACCCGCTTGCGAGGATAAACCAGAAGAGTCATCGGGCTACCCCACCCGTGTGCCGGGGGCCGTCGGCAGGAAGCCCGCCTCGGGACACGGTCAAATCCGATGACAGGATGTGGCGCACGGCGTGCGTCACACAGAGGAAAGTGTTCCGGTTCCTGGTCGAGTGTTCGGCGTCCCGCGCGGCCGTCGTACCGGAGGCCATGATCGGACGGACGGTGGTCGTAAGCAGGTTCACCGTCGGTCAACGGGGCGTTTTCCGCGCGGCGGGTCATCGGTGGAGTGAAGGGGGCATCCCTGGGTGCCGCCCGGAATCCCCGATGACCCGCCCGTCGGAATCCTTTCGGGGAGTAGTCGGTGAACACTTCCGGTGGAAGCCCCGAGATCCGCGTGATGCTCGTCGACGACCATCCGGTGATGCGGGTGGGGCCCGCGGTTACCTCGTGAAGACTATCCATCACGAGGCGCTTGGGGCGGCGATCCGCACGCGCTCCCGTCCCGGCCTTACGCTGTTTGCCGTACCCCGGCCGATGGACCGACTCCGTCGCCGGGATGGTGGGGCCGGCGCGGTCCCGCGGAAGTGCCGAAAAAGCGGAGAACAAAACATGCAGCGGATCATGCTCGTGGCCGGTGTGGGTGTGGCCCTGGCGCTCGTAGCCGCCGTGGCCGATGCCCAGGTGAAGAAGGGGAAGATCCGTCCGGCGACCACCAAGCAGCTGATGAGCGGGATCGTCCAGCCGCACTGTGCGGCGATCGGTGAGGCGGTGAAGCAGGCCCCGGCCGACGACGCCGCCTGGGAGAAAGTCGCGACCCACGCCGCGGTGCTCAACGAGATCTCCTACACGCTCATGGACGACGGCCGTTGCCCCGATGCCGACTGGGCCAACGCCTCGACGATCCTCCGAACGGCGAGCGACGCCGTCCTCGTCAAGGCGCTCGCGAAGGACCACGCCGGTGTTGCGGCCGAGTTCGCCAAGCTCACCGAGTCGTGCGGCACCTGCCACAAGGCCCACAAGAAGTAATCGCCCGGTGGTCGGCCGGCCGCGTCGACATCCGTCGAAAGACACCGCCGTCGTGGCTCTAGGCCACGGCGGCGGTTTTTACTTCAATCGGGTTTTTGTTTTGAGCAGGGCCCCGCGGGGCCGGATCGCACGGGCAGGAACGAAGGCGGCCATCAGCCGTCATCGGCTCATGGGCTTCCTAGGCAAAAAAGGTGCCGCTCGCCGCGGATGAAGAGCTGGTTGCCCGCCGCCGCTGGCGTGGCATCGACTCCCTCCCCCATGTCGTTTGTGGCGATGACCTTCAACACCGGCGCGTCCGCGACGACCGCGATCGTGCCGCGCCGGTCGGTGAGGTAGACGTGCCCCCCGGCCGCGATCGGTGAGGCGTAGATATTGTTCACCCCCTCGACCCGCGCTGTCTCCCACAACGGCTTGCCGGTGACGGCATCGACGCAGGTGAGGAGCCCCGACTTTTCCTTGTAAAACCAGAGTCGGCCATCCGAGAGGAGGGGGGAGGCGACGTCGGGGGTGTCTTTGGAGCGTGTCCAGAGAACGCTCTTCCCTCCGTCGAGATCCCCACTCCCGGCGAGATCAAAGGCCCCGAGGAAGGCGCCGCGGAAGCCGCTGGTCACCCAGGCGACGCCGTCGTCGGCCACGGCCGAGGCACACGGGCGCTGCGTCTGCCCGGCGCAGCGCCACAGCTCCTTGCCTGTCGCGAGGTCGTAGCCCCGGGCCGCGTTCTGCCCGTTCATCACGACCTGCTTCCGCCCCGCTTTGTCGACCGTGACCAGCGGCGTGCACCACCCGGTCGGCTCGTCGCGCGGGGTCTCCCAGACGGTTTTCCCCGTCCGCGCGTCGACGGCAAAGAGCATCGACGGCCCCTCGTGATCCCAGGGGACGAGGACGAGATCACCGTGGACTGTTGGGGAGCTCCCCTCGCCGAAGCCGTTGCGGACCTTCATGTCGCCGAAGTCGCGGCTCCACACCGGCGCGCCGTCGAGGGTGTAGCAGAACAGCCCGCGCGAGCCGAAATGGGCGTAGACCCGCTCGCCGTCGGTGCAGGGGGAGGCGGAGGCAAAGCCGTTGGTCTGATGGGTGCCTTCGTGGGGCTTTGCCGTGACGGCTGTCCTCGACCACCGCTCCTTCCCCGTGGCCCGGTCGAAACAGAGAACACGAAACTCGAAGATGTCGTTGCTGCCGGCCATCGGCACGGCGGCGGTCACGAAGACACGATCCCCTTGGACCACCGGCGACGACGATCCGCGGCCGGGGATCTCCACCTTCCAGAGAAGATTGTTCGTCGGGCTGAACTCCACCGGCGGCGTGGCGTCGAGGGAGACACCATTGCCGAGGGGCCCGCGCCAATGGGGCCAGTCATTGGCATGGAGCGGGCCGGTGGTGAGCGCCAGGAGAAGGAGGGCGAGGGAGAGAATCTGGCGGTGCATGAGGAGACTCCTACCGGCGGTGGATCGGGATCAGTTGCCGAGGGCCGATTCGAGGGCGTCGAGACGAGACCGCAGCGCCGCCACTTCCCCCTCGAGGGTGGCGATCTTCTCGACCAGCGCCGCAAGCGCGATCGAGGGAGCGGATGGGGGGGCAGCCACAGACGCTGCCGGACGGGGCACCGTCACGGTGGCGGCGTCATCTTCGTCATCTTCGTCGTTCACCCCGCCGGTCGCCGTTGGCACCGGCTCGGAGGCTCCGGCGGGAAACGACTGCCCGGCCACGCCGAGCTTGGCACGCACCTTCTCGAGCTTCTCCTCCGGCAGAAGCCCGTGCGTCAGCACCCGGCCGCGGCCGGGGGGGGAGAGCCAGATGATCAGCCCGCGCTCCGCGAGGCCATCGAGCTTGGTGCGGAGGATCTGGAGATCGGGAATAGGGTCCATCCGGCTGGCACGGCCGCGCAGATCCCCTTCGCTCTGTTCGCCCCGCAGCAGGAGCTCGGCCAGGATCGAGAGCTCCTCCTTCTCAATGCCACCGAACCACTCATAGCCGTAGTGGCGGTAGCGGGGAACGCGGCCGCTGCCGTAGATCTCGGCGACGACACCGGCGGCACGGAGCGTTTCGATAGCCTGCCCCACCTGATCCTCGTCGACGGTCATCAGCGGGTCGCGGTTGTTCTTCTGATTGCAGCCGGTGATGATCGCGTTGAGGGAGAGCGGATAGGCCTCCGGCGTCGTCTTTCCCTTCTCGATCAGGACACCGAGGACGCGTCGTTCGACCGTATTGAGCGGGCGAACCCGCGATCCTGGGAGCTCGGTTTCGGAATCCATCGGCGGATTAGCTCCTTCCCTGGAAGAGTCGCCGGTGACGGGGAACAGGCTCCCCGCCACCGGCCGTGCCTCGAGACGGTGACGCCGGTCACTTCCCCTGCGACGGCGCCGCGTCGGAGTGATGCGGGCAGCCGTCGGGGCTGAACAGGGCGCTCGATTCCTCTCCCCGCGCTGTCACGTAGGCGACGAGATCGAGGACCTCGTCGCGAGTCAGCTTGTCGAGGAGCCCCTTGGGCATGATCGACACCACGGATGTCACCCGCTCCTCGATGTCGGTCTTCTTGATCCGGACGGGCTCAGCGGTGGCGACGGGGTTTTCGACGAGGGCCAACTCCTCCGGTGTGTCGGCGACCACCAGGCCGGTGAGCCGGCGGCCGTCGTCGGTGACGATCGTCGTCGAGCGATATTTCTCCTCGATCCGCAGCGACGGGTCGAGGATGTGCTTCGTGATCTCGAGCGCGTCCATCTTGGCGTCGAGCTTGGCAAGCTCCGGGCCGAACTGGTTGCCAGCGTCGCCGAGTTTGTGGCAGGAGACACAACTCGTCGTCCGGAATAGCTCGCGACCATGGACGAACGACCGTCCCTTCTCCATCCCGTTCACGCTCCCCTCGAGGTCGGCCAGCGTCCACTCGGTGCGCGGGCGACGGTCCTTGAGGAGGTCGTCCTTGATGGGGAGGGGATGGGCGGCGAGATAGGCCGCCGGATCGGCCAGATACCCCTCGAGATCATCGACGACATACATCGCCCCGTACATCCGCCGCCAGTGGCCGGGATAGGTGCAGACGTACGGATAAACGCCAGGCTCCGTGGGGGCATTGAAGGTGAGCTTCTGGGAGGCCTGCGGCTGGAGGAGCGTGCTCGCCACGAGGACATCAGCCGATTCCGGCACGAAGGCCCGCTTGGCAAACGACGCGTCCTGCGAGAGCTTCTCGGCGATCTCACCGAGGGCCTGCATCGAGCCTGGCTTGGCGACGACGAAGTTGTGGGGCATGACGTCGGCGTTCTGGAGGACAAACAACACCGGCTTGCCCGCCTGGATGGCAATCGTCTCCTTGTCGTAGTTCATCCGCTCGTAGACCGTGCCGATGCGGACGACGCGGACCCCCAGATCGGCGAGGTCAGCACGGCGCGCCTTCCCTTCGGCCGCCGGGAGGAGCGTTGTGAGATTCTCGGCGAATTGCCAGGCAGCAAGGCCGGCATCGCTCGACCGCTGCTCGACGGTCGCTGTCCGCATCGATTCCAGGAGCGCGTCGAGCATCGGCACCGCCTGCGCGGCGGGCCACTGCGCGACCGGGATCTTCTCGAGGGCCGCGATGGCCGCATCGCGATCCTCCCCCTTGATAACAAACGGCGCGATCCGCTCGAACACCTCGTTCTCGCGGCCGCGGACGCCGGCCAGCGCCCCGAACGCAGCCCGGCGGACGGCGGCGGTGAGCCGGGCTTCCTCGCTGGCAACGGCGATCTCGGCGGAGCGTTCAGGTGCCGGCTGGTTTTCCACCTTGAAGACTTCCTGGCGCTCGCCATCGAGGATCGAGAGCTTGAAACCTTTCAGGCGCCCGGCGAGGCCGTCGCCCCGGTTAAAGACGGCGATCCGGTCGATCGCCTTTGGGCTGCCGAGATCGACCTCCCACCAAGGGTTCTCGATCCCTTCCTGGGTATGGGTCTGGCTGTTCTTGCCATATTCGGGGTCGGTGTTGCCGTCGATCGCCCGGCCCGGCTCGCCGCCAGCGGCGACGTTGATCTGGGTCGCCTTGCCGGCGCGGGCGAGATTGTCGTTGCCGGCGTAGATCTCCACTTCGGCGAGCGTCAGCGTCCGCTGCGTGCCGGGAAGCTCGACGCGGACGAACCGGCCGACCGTCCCTGGCTTCACGGCGGCCGCTCCTGGCAAGCCGTCGACGAGCGGGAGGACGCGGTCATAGAGGCTCGTGCGCACTCCCGGGTCGCTCACCAGCGGCAGGGCCTCGACCAGGTCAACAAGCCGGCGCGGCTCCGCCTTGGCCAGCTCCCACACCTTCGCGCTCGGATCGCCGCCGCCGAGGGCGTCGATCGCCGTCAGCGCGACATAGCCAATCCGGCGCAGCTGCGGCCGCCGAGCGGAGGTCGCCATCCGCTCCATGTCGCCCCGCAGCTCGGCCAGCTCGCTGGCGGGCCGCGAGAGCAGCACCCGGATCAGATCGAACACGGTGGCCGAATCGACGGCCCCCTCGCGGGCGTCGAGCTCGCTCAAGGCGTCGACGGCAACGCGGACAACGCTCTTGGTGTCGGCCGCGGCAAGCCCCTCGATCGCTTCCTGACGGAGCCGTTCGTCGAGCCCTGTTCGCAGCAGCATCTCGCGGAACACCACCGGCGAGCGCGGCTCGGCAGCCAGCTCGTCGTTGGTGAGTGACCGGTAGAGGAACCGCCTGCCGGCGTCGGTCGAGAAGGCAATCAGCTCCTTCGCCTCGCGCGCCGAGCGGAACTCCGGCTCGAGGACGCGGGCCGATTCCTTCTTGACGTAATCCATGTGCCGATCGGCGGGGAAGTCGCCCGCCACAGCAAGGGCCTCGATCGCGGCAGGGTTCTTCAGATAGCTCGCCGTGCGGACCGCCTCGAGGCGGACGCGCGGGCTGTCGTCACCGGCGCCGCGCACGACCCATTCGAGGGCCTTTGGCACCCGATCGGAAACTCCCGCCACGACGCGCATCGCGGCAGCCCGCGAACGCTCATCGGGGCTGGTCAGGACTTGGTCGAGAAGCGCCAGCGGCACTTGATCGAAGTGGCGCAGTGCCCACAGCCCTTCGAGCCGATTGTGCTCGAAGGACGGTGACTTCGGATCGAGCTTCGCGATCCAGGCCGTCACCGCCGGCACGACTTCCGCCTCGGGGCGGCCGTCGAGCTCGAGCTTGGCCCGGTAGCGGACTCTGTCGATCGGGTCGGCGAGGAGCTTGACGAGCTCGGCGACGGGGCGGCCGCCAATCGGCACTGGCTTGGCCACCGGCTTGCCATCCATCACCACCCGGTAGACGCGGCCGTGGATCCGGTCGCGGCTGGGGTCGCGGAGGTTGTGCTGCATGTGGCCGATGATCGGGTTTTGCCAATCGGTGAAGTAGATAGCGCCGTCGGGCCCCATCTCGAGATCGGCGGGCCGAAAGTTCGGGTCACTCGACGAGATGATCGGCTCGACTTCGGTCGCTTCCGGATAGCTACCGTCCCCCTTGGCGAACTTGTACTGCAAGATTCCCTGGAAGCCGATCACGTTGCCGACGAGGAGATTTCCCTGCAGCTCGGCCGGGAAGTGGGGGCTGGAGAGGAACTCGATCCCCGGACAGGGGCGGGTGCGCTGGTTGTAAACACTCGGGGCGCCACCGTGCTTGTCCATCCCATTGAGTCGCGTCGAGAAGACCGAGCCCCAGTAGGGGACGGAGCCTGTGCCGTCGACGACGATGTCATCGCCCCAGGCATTGAAGGCGTGGCCGTGGGGGTTGGCGAAGCCATAGGAGGTGTAGAGGCCGAACTTCCCTGTCCGCGGCTCATACTTGAAGACCGCGCCATTGGCGACGCGCACCGGGGGGCCCCACGGCGTCTCGCCTTGAGAGTGGTGGAAGGTCCCTTCCTGGAAGTAGACCGACCCCGACGGATCAAACGTGAAGCTATTGGCGGTGTGGTGGGTGTCGGCAGTGTCGAGGCCGCCGATGATCCGCGTCTTGATGTCGTAATCGTCGTCGCCGTCGGTGTCCTCGAGATAAAGAATGTCGGGGCCCTGCGCGACGATCACGCCCTTCCCCCAGAACTCAAAGCCGGTCGGGTTGTGGAGATCACCGGCAAAGGTCTTGATCTTGTCGGTGCGGCCGTCGCCGTTGGTGTCCTCGAGAATCAGCAGCTTGTCGTTCATCGGCTCGTCGGGCCGCCAGTGCGGGTAGGTCGGCCAGGCGGCGACCCACAGCCGCCCCTTCGTGTCGAAGGCCA
>SIAG01000011.1 GCA_009691925.1 Planctomycetaceae bacterium | reverse complement strand
GGTTGAGGGCGCAGGCGTTCGGCCTGCCGGGGGGCGAAGCGGCCTCCCTCGGCATCCACGAATCGCAGTCGCGTCTCTGGGAAAATCTCGTCGGTCGCTCGCTTCCGTTCTGGGAATGGTGCCTGCCCCTGGCGCAGACGATGTTCCCGGCCGCGCTGGCGGAGACCTCCCCCGAATCGGTCCAACGATCGCTGCTCGCCGTTCAACCGTCGCTGATCCGCGTCGAGGCCGACGAGGTGACCTACAACCTCCATGTCATGCTCCGCTTCGATCTGGAGCGCGCGCTCGTCCGTGGAGAGCTGGCCGTTGCCGATCTTCCGTCCGCCTGGGACGATCGCTTCGAGCAGGACTTCGGGATCCGCCCCGCCAACGCCGCCGAAGGGGTGCTTCAGGACATCCACTGGAGCGCCGGCTTGATCGGCTATTTCCCCACCTACACCCTCGGCAACGTCTACGCGGCCCAGATGATGGCCGCGATCGAAAGAGATCTCCCCGCGCTTCCCGTGGAGCTTGCCGCGGGGAGGTTCGGTTCGCTCCTGGGCTGGTTGCGGGAGCGGGTTCACCACCATGGGCGCCTGATCGACCCGGGCAGCCTCGTCGCCGGCGCCACCGGCGGCCCGATCTCGGAGCGGTGGCTGGTGGAGAGCCTGTGGAAGCGCTACGGGCCCGCTCACGGCCTCGCTCCACGGCCTCCGGCATGATCATCCCCCGGTCGTGTTGGGCGTGGTGACGGCCTTTCCGCCGGCAGGGTTGCAGCGCTCAAGCGGTGTTACACTCGCTCTTTCGGGGAGCGATCAGCCTGCCCGATCGAGGTCCGTCGGCGGCGGGTAGCCTGTCCGGAAGGCGGGGTTTGAGTAAAGGACACCGATCACGAATGGGGGGGTAGGGGCGATGGCGGACGACACGCAGCGGCAGGGTCTCGGTGGGCATGACCAGGCTCCTGATTCGGCGGAGGGGGAAGCATCCCCGCTCGATCGGTCTCCGGAGGACGCTCCCGGGGCAATCGAACCCGCGGCGGCGGATCGGTTCGACACCGGCTTGGAAGAGGCTCTCTGGGCCGGAGGGGCCTCCGGCGACACTGAGCGCTCGCGCGTCGACGGACTGCCCGATGGCTGGCTCGATGATCCGGGCGCCGGCGATGCGGCCGAGGGGCCTGATGTGCTGGCGGCGACGAACCTCCATGATGATCCCGAGGCCTCCGGGGTCTCTCACTCGTCGCAGGTCCAGATCGGCACCGGCCAGTCTGGCATCACGTCGCCGAGCGACGTCGTGCCGGTGGCCACCCCACCGCAGGATCGCTCGATCAGCGAGGTGGACCGTGAGGATCACTTTTTCAAGGGAATCGACCTGACTGCAATGGGGGATGGGGATCCGGGCGAGGATGACGGCACGCCCGCCGACGAGTGGCGTGACATCGTCGCGACGGGGCGGGATGACGTGCCCTCGGAGTCGATCGGATTCGGTGCCTTCGTCGGAGCGGCCGACGCTGTCGACCCGGCCATCGGCGATTCCTTCCAAGGCGACTCGCAGGGGATCGGCGAGTCAATTGACATCGGTGCTTTCGGAGTGGCCCAGCCGGCGGCGGTCCCTGCCGGCCCAATCGTGATGTCCGGCCCGCGTCCGTCGGCGGCCCGCGGGGGGATGGGGCAGGCTGTCGGTGTCGTGCTCGGAGGCGTGCTGGCAATCCCCGTGACCCTCGCGATCCTGCTGTTCGGGTTTCAGCGTGATCCCCTCCGGATCACCCCGCATCTCCCCGCCGTGGTGCGATCGTTCCTGCCGGCCCGATTCCGCCCGGCGGTGGGGGAGCGGCGGGCCGACCATGACACCGGTGGGGCTGGCCGCTTGAACCTCGACCAGATTGCCGCAATTCCGTCCTCGGGCGCTGCTCTCTCCGATGGCGCGTCGCCACCGGTGGCGTACCCCGTGGCGCCCGCCATCGACGCGGGCTTGTCGCTGGCTGGAGATCAGCCGGCGGGTGAGACGGTCGCGGCGCCGGATGCCGGTCTTCCCGCCCAGTCGCCGGCCGACCCGGACGAGGTCGAGATCGTCGTCGATCCGCTTCGAGTCGGGGTGGAGGAACGGAACGTCGGGCCCGATGTCAGGGGAACGGTGATCGACTTCTCCGCTGTCGACGGCGCGATCGCTGCGGCGGCGGCGGCGACCGACAACCTCGCCGCGGGCGCTGTTGGCGGGGATCCTGCCGACCGTGAGCAGGCCCAGGTGGGATGGTATCGGAGTTTGAGCCTCGTCGCCCTCGAACTGGCCAGGATGGAGCGGGCGGCGATCGAGTCGGGCCGGCCTTCGTCTGACGTCGTCGACCGGTTCGCCGATCTGGGCAGGAGGTTGGCCGTCGAACGGCATGATGATCTGGAGCTCCTCGGCAGCATGTGGCTGGCCAGCGGGAAGCGACCCTCGGAAGGGGCGATTCTCGTCGCCACGCTCGAGGCGGTGCGCCCTGTCGGGCCCTGGTGGGGAGGGCGACTCTCCGTTGGTGGCGAGACGCCCGGCGTGTTGTCGTTCCTGGCCCAAACGGCTCCCCGGGCGGAGCCGGGGGAGCGGGTGATGGTGGTCGGCGTCCTCGGAGATCCGGGCACGATCTGGGCCGTCGATGTCGGCCCCCTGTCGGCGCTTGGAAATTCGCCGGACGATACCGCCAAGCCCCGTTCGTTCTGATCGGCACCGCTTCCTTTGCCTGCGGAGTTTTGATCGGATGGACCAACGGCCCCCGGACGGAGTCGTGGGAATCGTCGCCGCCGTCACGGCCGGGGCGACCGATCCGCTGGACGTGGTGACCGGCGCGGTCGAACGATGCTGCAGCGCCCATGCCGGCCTCAACGCCCTCGTGCAGCCCCGCGGTGCCGCGGCCCTCGAAGAAGCCTCCCGGCTCGCGGATCTTCCCCCCGGCCCGCTTGCGGGCGTGCCGGTGAGTATCAAGGAGTGTTTTCCCGTCCGGGGAATGGTCACCTCGCTCGGCCTCCGCAGCCGGCGGGCGGCGCTCGACGACGGCGATGCCGAGATCGTGACGCGCTTGCGGGCCGCCGGGGCGATCGTCATCGGCAAGGGGAACGTGCCCCAGGCGCTCTATCTCCACGAGACCGACAACCCGGTGTGGGGGCGGACGCTCCACCCCACGCATGCCGATCGGGGCCCGGGGGGGAGCAGCGGGGGGGATGCCGCGCTTGTCGCAGCCGGGTGTGTCCCACTGGCGATCGGAAACGATCTCGCCGGAAGCATCCGCCAGCCGGCGCACGCCTGCGGGATCGTCGGGCTGCTGCCACGCTCAGCGACGCTCGGGGGCGGGGGGGCTTTCGAGACAATGCCGGGGATCGCGGGGCAGCGTTCCCGCTCAGGGTTGCTCGCGCGGACGGTCGACGATGTCGCCGCGGGGTTGCGGGGGCTGTGTGGTGCGCCGGCGGCTCCCGCCCCCCAGGTCGAGGGCCTGCGAGTGGCGTGGTGGGACGACGCCGGTCCGCTGGCCCCATCGCCAGCCGTGCGCCGGGCCGTCGCCATGGCGGTGGAGCGGCTCGCGGCCGCCGGCGCTACCGTGACGCGACTCGATGCCGACATCGCCGCGGAAGCCGCTTGGTTGCATCTCGGCATCCTCTCGGCCGACGGAGGGGCCGACATCCGCCGCCTGTTCGCCGGGGAGAGGCCGATCGATCAGGTCCGTCGGCTCCTCGCCCTGGCGCGCATCCCGAGGTGGGCACGGGGGCTGGTCGCCGCAGCCTGTGTCTGGGGGGGGCGGGGCGTGGAGGCCAAAGCGCTGCGTCGAACCGGACCCCGGGGCGGCGCGGCACGCGACTCACTCCTCTCCGATCGCGGGGCCATTGATCGGATCGTGTCGCGGTGGGCTACGGCCCATGACTGCATCGTCTGTCCGGTTTCCGCGCTCCCCGCACTCCGCCACGGCACGGCCTCAGCCCTGCTGTTGGCGGCAGCACCCTGTCTGCTGGCGAACCTCCTCGATCTCGCCGCTGGGGCGGTACCGGTAACGACGGTCCGGGCCGACGAGGAATACGGCCGCCCCCGCTCTTACGACCCGGTGGAGATCGCGGCGATCGAGACCGACCGGGGGAGTGCCGGATTGCCCGTCGCCGTCCAGGTCATTTCCCTCGAGCGGCGGCCGGGAACGGCCGAAGCTACCGTGCTCACGGCAATGCGGGTGATCGCCATGGAGGGCCGCGGCAGCCTCACTTCGCCAGGCGTTGGCTGATCGCCTCGGACATTCTGCCGATCGGGAGCACCTCGCAGGCGGCGTTGAGTTCGATGGCCGCCTTGGGCATGCTCCACACGACGCTGCTGGTCTGATCCTGGGCGATCGTGTGCCAGCCACGGGCCCGGAGAGCGAGCAGGCCCTTGGCGCCGTCAGTTCCCATCCCCGTCAGCAGGATGGCCGTGCCCGCCTGGGGCCAGTACTCGGCGACACTCCAGAAGAAGACATCGACGCTCGGCCTGAAAAAGAGGTGTTTCGGTTCCTCACGGTAGGCCAGCGTGCGATCCTTGGTGAATACGAGATGGTCATTGGTGCCGGCAACGAGCACCTCGCCAGCGAGCGGTTGCTGGCCCTCCTCGGCTACCCGCACGGGCCTTCCGGTCCGGTCGCCAAGCCATTTTGCCAACCCCGGGGCGAAGGCCATGTCGACGTGCTGCACCACCACGACGGCGACGTTCCAGTCGACCGGCAACGGTTGGAGGATTTCGGAGATCGCCTTCGGCCCCCCAGTGGAGGCCCCGATGACGAGCAGCTTCGGCGGGCCGAAGGCGGGAGTCACGCGGATCGAGCGCCGGGCATCGGGGGAGGCGCCGACGAGTTTCCCGATCATGGCGATCTTGTCGACGAGCGCCTGCGCACCCTGAACCTCCCCCGCCGGTCCGAGGACCGGCGTGTCGACGGCGTCGAGGGCGCCATGCCCCATCGCCTCGTAGACCAGCGAGATGTTGCCGCTCACGGTCGCCGTGACGACGAGGATCGCGCACGGGGCCGAGAGCATGATCTGCCGGGTGGCCTGGACGCCGTCCATGTGCGGCATGAGCAGGTCCATGAGAATCAGGTCGGGGCGGTCACGTCTCGCAGCCGCCAACGCCTCCACGCCATCGCTGGCCGTCCAGGCGATCTCATGATCCGTCAGGCCGGTGACGATCCGGCGCAGGGCCTCGCTCGCGGCCCGCACATCGTTGACGATTCCGATTCGCACTCTGCCCCCCCACCACGGCTGCCGACCACGTTCACGCGTTCGGCTCGCCGATCAGGTCGATGATCGTGGATATGAAAGTCTGGTCATGAAAACTGGTCTTGGTCAGGTAACGATTCGCCCCGGCGTCGAGTCCGCGGATCCGGTCGCTCTCGCGGTCCTTGTAGGACACGATCACCACGGGAAGGTCCTTGCGGAGCGGGTCGCCTTTGATGAGGGATACCAATCCGATCCCGTCGAGCCGGGGCATGTCGACATCGCTCACCACCAGATCGTAGTCGCCACCACGGATCGCATTCCAGCCATCCATGCCATCCACGGCAACGTCAACATCGAACCCCCGCGAATGGAGCAGTTGGCGCTCGAGTTCCCGGACGGTGACGGAGTCGTCAACAACGAGGACCCGTTTCGTTCTCCGCGCTCGGCGCACGAGATGCTCGAAGTCCACTCGGGTCAACCGCCGCCCCATCAGCATGTTGTCGATCGACAGGACGAGGTCCTCGACATCGACGATGAGAACCGGATCGCCATTCTCCAGAAGCGATGCGCTGTTGATGTCGGCAATCTTTCCGAGCCGTCGATCGAGGGGGCGGACCTCGAGATCCCGTTCGCCGAGGAAGGTGTCGACGATCAGGCCGAACTGCTGGCCGCGGTCACTGATGACGACGACCGGCATCGGGGCGCGCGGGCTGCTGCCAGTTCCGGTGCCGAGGATCTGTTCGGCCATCACCAGCCCGATCGATTCCTCGTCGCGGCGGAAGAACTGCCGGCCCTCGACGGTGCGGATGTCGGCCTGCTCCACGAATTGGATGTGGTCGATCCGCGTCAGCGGGAATGCGTACGGTTCACCGGCCACCTCGACCAGGAGCGCGCGGACGACCGACATCGTGATCGGCAGTTGGAGCGTGAAGACGGTGTGTCGTCCCGGTTGGCTGGAGACGCGCACGGTCCCGCCGACGGCCTTCACCATGCTCTGGACGACATCGAGGCCAACCCCACGCCCGGAGATCTCGGTGACCTGTTCCCGGGTGGAGAATCCTGGCAGGAAGATGAACTCCAGCACCTCCGACTCGGTCAGTCGTTCCGCCACGTGCCGTGAGACGAGGTCGCGTTCCACGGCACGGGCGCGGAGCCGCTGGATATCGATCCCCCGACCGTCATCGGTGATTAGGATCTGGAGCATCCCGGCGCGGTGGCGGGCCTCGAGGACGATCGAACCGGAGGGGGACTTTCCGCCGGCGATCCGTTCCCCGGGGGACTCGATGCCGTGGTCGATGGCATTGCGGATGAGGTGCGAGAGGGGGGCTTCGAGTTTGTCGAGGATGTCGCGGTCGACGCCGGTCTGTTCCCCACGGACCTGGAATCGGACCTGTCGGTCGAGCGATCGGGCGAGATCACGGACGAGACGTGGAAAGGCCCGGATCCCGTCGGCAAGCGGACGCATCCGGCTGACGATCACCTCGTGGTGGAGCCTGCCGGAGAGATCCTCGTTGCGGCGGGCGAAGCTCTCGAAGTCATCGACGTGTTTCATGAGGGTCGACAGCATGGCGTCGGCCCGCTGCCGCGCCCGTTCAACCGCCATCGAGACCGACGCTGGCAGGGCAATGCCGTCGGCGGAAGTCCGATCCTCGAGGGCTGCCAGAGCGTCGCAGAGTTCGATCTGGGAGGCCCGCAGCCCGAGGAGTCCATCGACGAAAGGGTGAAGTTGCCGGGTCTCGACGAGGGCCTCGCCGGCGAGGCCCACGAGTCTCGTCAGGCTGTCCGCTGAAACCCGCACGACCCGGTCACTTGACGCCAGCGCCGGCTCGGTGGCAGTCGGGTCGTCGCCGATGCGTGGTGTTTCTTGCGAGGGGAGCGGTGTCGCAGGAGGGAGGGCCGTTTCCGGTCCGGAGGGCGACTCCTCGTGAGCCGGCGGCAGGGAGGTGGGATTCGGCGGGGCGTGGGCCGATGGCGGTGCCAGAACAGTCGGCGCCCCGGTGTCGACGGAAAAATCGTCGGTGAATGAATGCATCCGTCCGAGTTCGGCCACCAGCGCCATCGCCTTCACCGGCCAAGGGCCGTCGGGCTGGAGCGCGTCGTCGGCATGGCCGACCGAAGCGAGGAAATCGACGCATGAGAGGAGCAGATCGGCATGCTCCGGTCGGACGTGGATCTCGCCGCGGCCGGCGGCAACGAAGCAGTCCTCGAGTGCGTGGGCAACCTCGACGGCTGGTTCGACGCCGACAATACGGGCAGCACCCTTGAGTGAGTGGGCGGCCCGCATCATCGCCTCGATCGTCAGGGGCGACAACTCGAGGCGTTCGATGGCCAGGATCCCGGTCGACAAGACGGCCGTCTGGGTGTCGGCCTCGAGCCGGAACAGCTCGAGCATGGAGAAGCCGCTCAAATCCTCCGCCACGGCATGCTCCTTTCCGTTCCAGCCCATTGAATGAGGGATCGTGACATCGTCAGTTGGTCCGGACGTGATCGAGGAGGGCGTCGAGGAATCGGGTCTCGTCGAGGATTCCCACGATCACCTCCTGCCAATCGAACAGGGCCTGACAGTAGCGGGCCCCCGACTGACTGACGGTGGCCGGAACCGCGCGGAGTGTGGCTTGCCCGACGCGCACGACGCCGGCCACCTCATCGACCGGAAACACCCAGCGGTCCTGGCCGTGGCGCCCCTGACGCTCGACGACGAGCAGGCGGCGGAGCTCCGGATCGGCGGTGCGGAGCGGGTCGGTCGCGGGCGGGGCGTGGCCCGGCGCCCTCTCTTCGATCCCGAGCAATCGCCACGCGGAGACGCACAACTGCAACTGCCCACGGATGTTGACGAGGCCTTCGAGCACACCGCCGGTCCGGTGCGGCACGCGATGGCACCGGCGGTCCTTGGTGACCTCAACCAGGACAGCGGTCGGAAGGGCGAGCCATTCGTCGGCGAGCCGGAAGACGAGGACGCTGACCACTTCGGGATCGCGCCGGGAGCCCCTTTCCTCGAGAATCCCCGACCAGGACTCGAGATAGCCGATCGGCGCCGAGCGATCGAAGAATGCCCTGGCCGCCTCGGCCATGACCGGGCAGTTCCGGCAATGGATGTAGGTCTGCAATTCCTTGCAGCTTCGGTCTCCGGTGACGCCGATGTGCCGCCAGCACTCCTCCCGGTGCTCTTGCCCCAGCATCGAAGGCTGCGGTGCCGCCCCTGCACGAATGGTGGGCGGCAGGACATCCGGCAGACGTGCGGAGGCATCGTCGTTCATCGGTCCCCCTTCCGTTCGACGACGCGCAGCGCTGAACGCCGGTACTGGGCCGCTTGGCCTGAGTCACCACGCTGCTCGGCGAGGAGGGAGAGGGCGAGGAGCGCCTCGTCGTGGCTGGCGTCGAGGTACAGGGTTTTGTGGAAGCAATCCTCGGCGATTGCCAGACTGCCGGATGTCTGGTGCATGATCCCGGCGATGAAGTACAGCTCCGCCGAGGGGCCGATGTCCCTTTGCGCCGATTCGCACAGGGCGATCGCCTCGGAGAATCTCCGGGCATTCGCCAAAGCGTTCACATCCGCCAGGATCAGGGGAACGCTCTGCGTGGCCGACCCGCCGCCGGAATCTTCGCAGCGGAGATCGGCGGACGTCGTGGAGGTGGAGGAAAGGGCAACGGGAGCGGGGGGATCGACCGGCGGAGGGAGTCGACTCGGGCTGGCCTGCGGCGGCGCTGGGGCAGGGTATGACGGCGCGGGGTTCGGTGGCGGCAAGGTTGGTGTGGGGCGCCGCGGGGCGGAGAGGGCAGATCGGCTGGCGAGGGACGGCCAGCGGGATCTCTCCCCGGAGACTCCCCGCCGGAGCGTGAAGGTCGAACCGGCGGAATCCGCGACCCAGTTCCCTTGGAGGATCGCCGGTTCAGCGGCCCCGAGAACGACGATTCCATCGTCCTTCAGCAACCGGTCGATCGACCGCTCCACGGCCAAGCGTGCATCCGTGGTGAGGTAGATGAGCAGGTTCCTACAGAAGACGACATCGTAGGGGCCACTTCCGGAGTCGATCGCTCCGGTCACGAACGATTCTTCGAGGATGTTGGCCCAGGCGAAGCGGATGCAGCGGGAGACCGACTCGTCAAGGACGGCACTCCCGCCATCCATGCGGAACCAGCGATCGCGGAAACCGCTGTCGGCATTCCGGAACGCATTGGTGGAGTAGCGGGCAGTCTGCGCCTTGGAGAGCGCGACGCGACTGATGTCGATGGCATCGATGCAGAACTGCTCCGGTTGCAGTCCGGAATCGAGGAGTGACATGGCGATCGAATACGGCTCTTCCCCCGCCGCACAGGGGGCACTCAGAATCCTCACCGGGTCGCTGGGACGGGCCGTGATCCTCGCGGCCACGAATCGGCGAAGATGGTCGTAGACCTGATGGTCGCGGAAGAACCAGCTCTCCGCGACGACGACCTCCTCCACGAGCCGATCGCGCTGCGTTCTGTCGGTCTCCACCAGGCGGACGAACGTCTGGACGTCGTCGATCCCCAGGGAGAGCATCCGCAGGCGGACGGCACGGCGGATGGCTGCCTCCCCGATGCTGTGGGGATCGAGGCCGATCCAGCGTCGGAGCAGATCCTCGGCCGCGGTGGAGGGCAATGCGGAGGGCTCATTCATGGCGACGGCGGCTCCGGTGTGGCCGCGAACAGACCCGAGGCGAGGTCTGCCGGAAGGAGATTCTCGACGACGAGCATGTGGACGGTCTGCCCGTTCAATCGGAGGATTCTCCCCAAGTATGGGGAACTTTCCAGGCACATCGCCGGGAACAGTGTATCGACGTCCTCCGAACGGAGCGTCGAGACCATGTTCTCCGCAACGATCCCCAGGCGGGCCGTCGACGGCGGATGAGGGCTCTCAGGCGGCTCCCGCTTCGGGAATTCGACGATCAGCAATCGGGTGCTCAAACGGCGGGCCGAGAACTCGTCGGTGAGCCGCCTGGCCAGGTCGATCACCGGAATCAACCTCCCCCTGTATCCGACGACCCCGAGGACGTAATCGGGCAGTCTGGGGACCGCGCGGACCGGCACCGCCGGGAGGACCTCGACGACACTTCTGGCCTCGATGGCGTAGGTCTGTCCTCCGGCGGTAAAGGTGAGGAGTTGCATGGTATCGGAGCCCGGTAATCGCGGATGAGGGACAGCGATCAGATCGTGAACCGGGACACCTCCTCCTTGAGGTCACCGACCGCCTCGCGGAGGTGAACCGTGGCGCCGTTGAAATCGTTGAGCGACTCGGCCGTCCGCGCCGCGCCCTCGGCCAGCCGGACCATCGCCTCGCGGATCTGTTCGGCGCCCTGGGACTGCGCCCTCATGCCCTCCGTGACCTGGCCGAAACGTCCCGAGATCCCTTGCACGGCCGAGATGATGTCGCCGAGCCGCGCCGATATTTCGCCGATCTCGCTCACGCCCCCGCGCACCTGCTCGCTGAACTTGTCCATCTCCATGACGCCGGCCGACACGGCATTCTGCATCTCCTTGACCATCCGTTCGATGTCCAGCGACGCCACGGCCGTCTGGTCTGCCAGGCGGCGGATCTCCCGGGCGACGACAAGGAAGCCGAGGCCGTACTCGCCAGCCTTTTCGGCCTCTATGGCGGCGTTGATCGAGAGCAGGTTTGTCTGGTCAGCCACCTTCGCGATCGTGGTCACTGCGAGGTTGATGTTTACGGCACGCTCGCTGATGACGGCGAGTTTCGTACTGAAGGAAGTCGTGCTGTCGGCGAGCTGCCGCATCGTGCCGTCCATGCTCGCGAGATTCACCCGGCCGCCGGCGGCCATTTCCCCGGTGTGCGCGGCCATGTCGTTGACTTCCGTCATCGTCCGCACCAGTTCATGGCTGGTAACGGTGATTTGCTTGACGGCCGCCACCGCCTGGCTCGTCGACGCACCGTAGTCGGCGATCACCTGCTGCTGCTCGGCGCTCGTGGCCTGCATCGCCGTGGCCGTTGAGATCAGTGCGACCGAAGACTTCTGGATCCGGCCGATGAGGCCCCGCAGATCGTTGGTCATCGTCTGGATGGCCGTCAACAAGGCGCCGGTCTCGTCGTCGGAGTGGACGGCAATTTGGCCGCGGAGGTCGCCGGCGGCAACCTGCCTGGCAATGTGGACCGCGGTGCGGATCGGGGTCGAAATCGTTCTCGCGACGACGAACGCGGCGAGCGTCACACCGGCGATCGTGGCGATCGAGAGACCGATGACGAGGGTCCGCTGGAAATCGGCGAGCGCGAAGGCCTCGCTGGCATCCTGTTTGACGGTCATGCCCCACCGATAGCTGGGGAGGTGACACCAGGCGGCAACGACCCGATGACCGTGGTAGTCGGTGATCACCCCCTGGCCCCGTTCGCCAGCGGCCGCGGCGGGGAGGGCCGTTCCCCTCTCGGCCGTGACGGGGATCCTCATCTTGAAGGCCGCATCGGGGTCGTGCCGGATGGGAGCCGTGACGAGCATGTCGTCGCCGATCCGCAGCCCCACGATGATCTCCCCGGTCTTTCCGAGTCCGGCGAAGTCGTCGAGTGCCGAGTAGATCCGATCGGTTCCGAACCCGAGGGCTAGGGCCCCCACCAGGCGTCCGCCGTCGAGAATCGGCCCGACGGCGAAAGCCAGGGGGCGCTGCAACGAGCCGTAGGTCTGGAACCCCGTCAGATCGGCCTGAAGGAGCGATCGGGCACGGGTGAATCCGGAAGCCAGCTCCGACGTGGCCAATCCGCCTGTCACCAGTGAGGCGCCGATCGGCAGCAGGTCGTCGGCGGAGTGGATGATCCGCCCGTCGGCGTCGATGAGGACGGCACGGGAGAAGGCCATCGACGAGGCGAGTGCCTCGAGGTAGCCGGTGCCGCTGGTCGCTCCGTTGTCACCGGCGTCCTGCGGGCGGAGGGCCCGGATGAGTTCCGGGGATTGGCAGAGAGCCGTGACATCGCGGATCCGGCCGGCGGCATCGCTCTCGAGCTCCGCCGCCTTGGTCGCCGCGATCCGGGCGAGGTTGGCGTGGACTGAATCCTCCATCGTGCGGGTGGCCAGGCGGGCCGTCGTCGCGGTGAGGATCGCGCAGGGCACCAAGGCGATGATCAGGAACCAGAAGAGCAGTCGGCCGACGATCGAACGCTTCGTCGTGCTCTCGATCCGAGGGGGGCGCACGGAGCTCATGGGGCGATCCCCGGCCGGGGTTCGGACGGTGCGGCCGTTCGGCGGAGGGCCTTCTCTCTTTGGAGCGATGCCATGAATTGCCCCCATTCGGCGCGCGAACGGGTCGCTGGGAACGGGGTCGGGCGGGTCGGTCCCCGTGTCGACCAGAGCGTATCGATCTGCCCGTCTGGGCGGATCCGACCCACCGAGAGATTCCGCCAGGCATGGCGGTTCTCCGGATCGACGGCGATCACCCCCTCCGGGCTCGGGAGGGTCTGGTGCCGGATCGTCGAACGGACGATCGCCACATCGGCGGTGCCTGCTTCCCTCACCGCTTCTGCCCAGAGCCGAACGGCGCCTTCGGCCATCGCCTGTTCTAATGTCGGGCGATCGTTGCCATACCGCGTCCGGAATGCCCGGACGAACGTCTGGTCGGCTGTCCGTTCGTTCCCGGGGAAATAGCCAGCAACGACGTAGTTTCCAGTCACATCTTCCGGCGGCATGCGGCGCAGTTCGTCGTCGCTGACGGAGAAGATCATCACCGGCAGATCGGCCGGGCGCACCCCGGCCTCACGGAGTTGGCGGAGCAACGCCGCGGCCGACTCCCCCGCGAGGAGGCTGAACACCACGTCGGGGTTCGAGGTGATGATCGCTTCGATGGTCGGAGCGACGTCAAGGCTACCCACTGGGAGGTACTCCTCTCCCACGATTGACGCGTTGATCCCCGCCAGTTGGTCGCCGAGAAAAGCGCCGGCCGATCTCGACCAGGGATCGTCTGTCCCGACCATGAAGATCCGGCGAGCCGACATGGTCTCCCTGCACCACGCCACGGCCGGTGCGATCTGCTGGTTCGGGAGTGGTCCCATCGAGACCACGTTCGGCGACTCCTCGAATCCCTCGTGGCGGCTCGGATGAACGAGGAGGTGATTGTTCGCCTCCACGACCGTCACCACGGCCCGCCGACTCGTTGCCGAGCAACAGCCTATGAGGACGTCCGCGCGGTCGTACCGGATGAGGCGTTCAGCCTGCCGCGCGAAGGATGTGCCGTCGTTGCCACCGTCCGCGACCACCCAGAGCACCCTGCGTCCCAGCAGGCCGCCGGTGCGATTGATCTCCTCGAGCGCCAGCACCTCGGCGTCGAAGAGCAATCGTTCCTGCGGGGCGGTCGGGCCGGACCGCGCGTGGAGGATCCCTACGATGATCGGCTCCTTTTCGCCGAGCGTCTGGCTCACCCACCATCCGCAGACGGCCGTCAACAGGATGGCTACCAGGATCCAGGGCCAGTGACCGAACCGTGGGGGAGGAAGCTTGGACGCACCGATCGGAGCGGTCGCTGGAGCGGTCAGCCGTCGGGACATGGTGGCCGTGGGCGCAAGCGGGGATTGGAAACGGAGACTTTCCGCTACCGTTAATCTTCGCCCATCTTTTCAGGTCACGCGACCAGAGGGCGACGAATTCCGTGGAATCGTCGATTTACCGTGGAAAAATCGGGATTCCCAGGTGGTGGTCGGCCGCGGCGCGGCCATGAAGAGCCGGTCGGGCTCCCGCCAGGGGGCGTTTTCCCTGCCTCGGCCCGAAACCCCCTCCGCGCGGCTCTCGCCGATTCCCCGTCTCAACCAGCCTTCGACCGAAGGGTTGCAGCGACGGCCGGGGCGTCGTCGGCGACGCGGAGGCGGAGCGTCGCGTTGGGGGGGGCGCGGCGCTCCTGCGTGAAGCCCCGTCTGCCCGATCCGAGGAAGTCCCGCAAGTGGAGCACCGGCCCCGCCCGAAACTCCGTCCGCAGCGTCTCCAGCACCTCCTGCCAGGCAAGACCGCGGCGATAGATGATTCGGTAGGCGTTCTTCAGGTCGGCGATGTCCTCGGCCGTATGGCCGCTGCGCCGCAGTCCGACCACGTTGAGACCCACGATGCAGCCGCTCTGGCCGTCGACGAGCATGTAGGGGGGGATGTCCTGGGTAACCCGCGCATGACCACCGACCATCGCCAGACGACCGATCCGGCAGAATTGGTGGACCGCCACGGCGCCGGAAACGAAGGCTTTGTCCTCGATCTGGACGTGTCCGCCGAGCATGCTGCCGTTGGCGAAGATGCAACTGTTGCCGACGACGGAGTCGTGGCCGAAGTGGGCCCCGGCCATGACGTAATTTCTGCTGCCGACGACCGTGTCGCATCCCGGCTTGAGACCGCGGTGGACGGTGACGTGCTCGCGGAAGACGTTGTGGTCGCCGATGATCACGCGCCCCACGTCCACAGGCCGCGCGACGTGTTGCGGTGCGCCACCGATGACTGCATGTTCGCAGATTTCGTTGTCGGATCCGGCGGTCACGCCGGACTTAATCACGGCGCCCGAGGCGACCGCGCAGTAGTCGCCCAATTCGACATCGGACTCCACCGCAGCGAAGGCTCCGATCTTCACGCCCAGCCCGAGCCGGGCCTCGGGACTCACAGCTGCCAACGGATGAATGCTCACAGCGTGCCTTCCAGATCGGGACGTGATGCCAGGATCGACCGAGCGCAGTGCCCGATCCCGTTGGCGTTTCGGTGACTCGGCTGCCCGCGTTGATCGACTGCGGCCTACCAAGAGTCCGGCATGGAACCGCAGGGTTATCGTCTTCCCGGCTGCGAGGATTCAATGGCATTTGCGCCTGGCGAACAGCCGCTTCCCAATCTTTCCAGGTTCCCCCGACGATCCGTTTCGCCGCAAGTCCCTGGTTCGCCGGGGGCAGCCAGTCCGCTGCAGGCCAACCGTCATCCGGTCATCTGGTCATCCCACCGCGGCTTTCCCGGTCCTTCCGGCGGCTCAACGTCCGGGTGGGACAACGATCCTGGCCGGTCCTTTCGCGTTTCGGTACACTCGATTACTTTCCGCTCGCCCCGGCTCGGAAGCCCGCCGGGTGGTTGGGCAGAACGCAGGGATCGGGCGACTTGAGGAGGATTGGTCGATGGCAACCCGCGACGAACGGTACGACGCTGCCCATGCCACAAAGGCTGCGGGGCGATTGGCGGAGGCTGTGGCAGAACTCGAAACGGTCGTTGCTGACCATCCCGATTTCGCCCTGGCCCATTCCGCCTTGGCGGCGTGGTGCACGCGTCTTGATCGCCACGAAGATGCCATTAGGCATGCCAGCCGAGTCTGTGAGCTTGAACCCAAAGATCCATTCAGCTACACGGCGTTGAGCGTCGCATGCATGCGCGGCGGCAAGATCGCCGAAGCCGAGGATGCACTGGCACGATCGCGGGCGATGCAGGGCGGTTGAGGGAGGTCGGCGCTCGTCCGACGGGCCCGGTCGACCCTCCGCGCTCAACCAATCGCCCGGAGGCTTACCCCGATCCGGCACCGCTGTATAGGCCTGGGGCCCGGGCCTCAATCAGCGGTCGATCTGTTCCGCGAGGGCCTTGTCGAGGGCGGCAAGCCGCTCCCGGTCATCGGGATTGAGACGTTCCTTCCGCAGCCCCTTCGACTCGGCGTTGATCAGGGCTGCACGGCACTCCAACGTCATCCGCGCATCGTAGGCGGCCATGGCCATGTGGAGATAGGTCGTGGCGGTGGGGACCAGCATCGCTTCCTTCAGGTCCCCGATGGCCCGCGTGGTGTCCCCCCGCGCGAGCCAGACGAGCGATTGGGTGTCGAGGAGAGCCGGGTGCGGGCCGAGCTCGGCGAGGGCTGATTCGATCAGCTTCCGTGCCTCATCGGTCTCCTTCCGGCCAATCAGAACCGCCGCGAGATTGTTCGACGCCCGTGCCGCGATAGACGGCGGGAGATCGGGACTGGCGAGGAGCTGCCGGTAGGTCGCGATCGACTCCTCCGGTTTTCCGATCAATTCCATCAAAGCCCCCTGGAGGATCTGGATCATGGCTGAATCCGGATCGAGCCGGCGGGCCTTGGCGATCATCTCGATAACGCGTTGGTCGGCAGCCGCGGAGGGGGAGGTTCCATTGGCTTCGAGGATACCAAGGCCGGTCCCGAGAAGGTCGAGGATCGGAACGTTATCCCACGCGGTCGCGAGAAGCTCCACGGCCTCGTCGGTGCGCTGTTGTCGCCCGAGGAACGAGGCCCGCGCTAGGATTCCCGCGGCAGAGACATCGGCATACTCCTTGTAGAGCTTGTCGGCCGCCTTCGGGAAACCGAGCTCTTCCACCAACTGCGCAACCAAGCCCATGGCGGTAACGTTTTCGGGCGACAGGTTCCCGTTGGGAATGAGCTTTCTTGCAGCTTCGGCGGCCGCCTCGCGATCGTCGGCTGCGATCGCGAGTTTGGCGTCGAGTCGCACCGTCATCACCGCGTCGGGGGCGTTCTGCCGGAGGCGGTTGGCCCAAGTCCGGGCCGAGGCGAGCTCTCCATGGGCGATGAGTTGTTCGACAAGCGTTGCGATCACGGCAGGGGGGCAATCGGGCTCGGCCGCGATGTCAAACAAAGATTCGCGCGAATCCAGCCAGTTTCCGAGTTTGTCCTGCAGCCAGGCCCGCAGCACCCGCTGCTCGGTGTCGAGGTCACTCCGCCGCTTCAAGTCATCGAGGAGAGAGATCGCCCGTCTCCAGCACTCCGGTTCCTCCCGTTCCATGAGAATGGCAAACTCGATCTTCAGATCTTCCGGAGTCAATTTTCCCTCGGCGTCCGTGTTTTGCTCGAGGATCTGGAGGGTCTCGAGGAGCTCGCGGTACGTCGAGTTTCTCGTGAAATCCTGGGCGATTTTGCGACGGGCCCAGTAGAGGCTCGTCGTCCCCTCCGCCTCGGGCATGGCGATGATCCGCAGGAGCTCCTCCTTGGCGGGCTTCAACTGGCCGCGGCGGACGAGGAACTCGGCAAATCGCCGGGCAACACGCGGGTCGGTGGGGGCGGTTAGGGTGGCGCTGCGGTAGGCTTCCTCGGCCTTTGCGGGATCCCTCCGCACCTCGTGCGTGATCGCGTTGAGGATCTCCCCGTCGGCTCCGCCGAGCGTCGAGGTGGCACGCTGCAGCGTTTCCTCGGCCCGGTTCGTCTGCCCCAACAGGAGTTGCTGTCGGATCGTCTCGATCCAGCACTCGAGCCTGTCGGGGGCGAGCTCCGCCGCCTGCTCGAGGACTTCTAGAGCGCGGGGCTGCTTTTCACACCGCCGCAGCAGGCCAGCAAACCAGAGGAGATGGTCGACATTCGATCCCTGCTCCAAGGTGATCGCCTCGGCCTGGGCCACGGCTTCCTCGAATCGGCCGGCCTCGACATCGATATCGGCCCGGATCCGTGCCGCGCCCAGCCCTGCGGCCTGCCCCATGGAGTCGATGACCTGCCTCGCCTCATCGAGCCGGCCGGTCTGTCGGAGCAACCCTGCCAGCATCCGTGGCACTCCGGGGTTCGTGGCCCCCTGCTCGATCGCTTTCTGGAGGTGGCTGATCGAGGCGTTGGTGTCCCCCCGGATTCCGGCGATCTCCGCGAAGCACTGCTGGATTTGAAACCAACCCGGCCGGTCGTTCTCCGCTTCCAAGAGATAGTTGCGGGCCTGTTCGAGGCCGGTCCGATCCTCTGCCGAGAGCGGCGGGAGAACCTTGTCTTCACCAAGTTGGAGATCCCGCGCGACTTGTACCTGCAGAATCAGGACCATCGCCTGGGCGACACGGGATTGTGGCGAGGATCGGCCCGTCAAATCGCCGATCTGTTGGGCATAGGCGGCGAGTTTTGCCACATCCTTCTGGTCGATCGCGATCTGGAGCAGGGATGCCTGGGCTCGAACCTCCGACGGCTCCCGTTCGAGGATGACGGCTGCGATCCGCTCGGCCTCGGGGATGTTCTGCTGCTGGATCCGGATCGCCATGACGGCGAGGAGAACGAGAACGGCGTCTTTGGTGGGGATTTCCTTGCAGTTGGCTTCGACGACCACCAGACCAGCCTCTCCTTCTTCCCCTCCCAGGCTGGCAGCGGTACGGGCTTCAGCGGCGAGCACCCGGGGATCCTGACGGACCAGCGGGTTCAATCGCACGATCGTCTCCCGGGCCCGATCGACCTGCGTGTCGGCGACGAGCAGGGTCACCAACTGGGCGGCGACCTGGGGATCGTCCGGAGCAGCCTCGAAGGCCTGGGATACGAGCTCAACCGCGGCCGAATTGTCGCCGCGACGTTGCAGGACATTCGATTGAATCGACGCGAGTTGGCTATTCCCGATGTGAGGCGACGTGCTCAAGAGTTCGACGAGCGCATCGACCTTCTTCCAGTTCCGTTCCGCTTCGGGACGACGCAATTGGTCCTTGACCCGGAGGTCAAGCAGGGGGGCCCAGAGCAGTTGCAAGCGCGGGAGATCTTCCACGGACTGGAGCGCTGTCAGCGACTCGAACTCCGCCAATGCCTCGTCGGACCTCCCTGCCTGGGCGTGGGCCGTCGCCAGCGCGACGCGGGCCTGGTAGGAGTTTGGTTCGGTGGCGAGCACGCGTCGGCTCGCCTCGAGCAGCTCGTCCGACTGCCCCAGCGCCTGGTGGCAGATCGCCATGGCGAGATCGACTGCCTGGGTGAGTTGCTGGATACTGGCAACACTCGGGCGGAGCTGCTTAAGCTTCTCCAGGGCCGGGTGCCACTGCCGGCGTTCCATGAGAAGGCGGGCATCTGCCCACCCCACGACTGGGTTGTCGTCTCCCTCGAGCGCTCGCATCGCTTCGACATGGGGGATCGCCTCCTCGCCACGTTCGAGATCGAAAAGAAGATCGATGAGCCTGCCGAGGATGACCGGATTGTCGGGGACCGTCTCCACCCCCTTGGCAAGGATCTCGAGCGCCAAGTTCGGCTCCGCCATTTGCTTCGCCAGATCGGCATGCCCGACAATGACGCGGGTATCGTCGGCGTAGGGGGCCAGTCCCTCCTCGATCACCTTCTTCGCCCGCGGCAAGTCGTTGGTCCGCATCGCGATCTCGAACTCGGCGAAGAGCACCTGTGGGGATTCGGGCGCCAGTTGGGCCGCCCGAGCGATTTCGATCCCCGCCGCCGAGAGATCGTTGTGGAAGAAGCTCCACTTCGCCATCGAAAGCCATGAATTGTGGTCGGTGGGGTAAACCTCCGGAAGGCGCCGCATGACCCTCGAGGCGGTGGCAGTGTCGCTGTAGCGGCGCTCGAGAATCTCGGCCATGAGGAGGTAGGCCTCGGAGCATTCAGCCAGCGGTTCCCAGGAGGTATCGAACGACTTCGTGCCGAGATCGAAACCGATCAATTTCGCGGCGACCTCGGCCGCCTCGTCGTAACGCCCCATTCCCGCACACGAGGTGGCGTAACGCAGATCGATGACATAATCGGGTGTGGCTGCCTTCGGGGCACTTTCGTCCCCTGGTTCGGGAGTTGGTTCGGGAGTTGGTTCGGAAGTTGGTTCGGGGGCTGACGGCGCCGCTGTGGCGGGCAAAGGCTTGGTGAGGCGATGGTCGCGGATGAGCCCGAAATGCTGCCGCGCTTCGGTGAAATTGCCGGTCCGATAAAGGAATCCCGCAAGTTGCTCCCGGAGATCGTCGTCATCGGGATTCCGCCGCACCGCCGTTTCCAGGGCGTCGTAGGCTTGGGTCTGGCTGGCCCTCGTAGAGCGCGTCGCCCCGACCTTGCGGAGCATCACTTTGGCGAACTCGGCCCGGGCCTGGTTGTCGTTGTCCCGCAATCCGATGTACCGCGCATAGAGCCCGACGGCCTCGTCCGTGCGCCCCTCCTCGGCGCGTTGGCGGGCGAGAACGAGAACGTTGTGGGCATTGCGGTAGACCTGGTACCCGTGGATCGCGTAGACGCCTACTGCCCCTCCGAGGAAGAGGACGACGACGATGATCAGGAGTTTGAGGTTGACGGTTTTCATGGGGATGACGGGCCGCTGACGTGCGGCTCCTTTGCTTGGCCTCGTGGCTGGGCGTCGTCAAGTGAGCCCGCCGGGCGGGACCGCGAGCCCACCAGACGGAACTCCAGAGACGAACCCGTGTCGGTTCACACCCGGATCGAATCCGCTCACTGTGACGGGCGACCCAAATATGACAGAAGACCTAATATGACTGGAGACATGGAAATCGTTCAACCATCCGCCCGACATTCTTCCTGGGCCCCGGCTGACCCGATCGATCGCCCCGGACGGAGTTGCGTCCTATCCGTCGGGGCAGTCTGGGGGGAGGAAACCGGTCGGCCAGGAACCTGAAAAGTCCGATCAAAGAATTGGGAGGGGTTGGGACGAAAAACCCTCGTGAGTCGGGATAAACGGTCGTAGGGCCGATGGGCCCGTACCCGCCACACTCGATCCACAGCGAGGTCAACCATGCCCCCCCGAACCCCCCGAATCTGCTCCTCATTTGCTTCGTCGAGAGCGTTTCGTGCCCGGATCATCGTGGCCGCCCTGTTCGGCGCCGGCGCCTGTCCGGGGTGGGTGTTGGCCCAGCAGGCCGGGGGTGGAACGATGCCCCGGCGGGCCGAATCGACGGCTGCCGTTGAGCGGGCGGGTTGGTCGCGGGCGATTCTGCCGGCTGGGCAGGCGGTCCGGGGGGGAAATACTGACGCGAAGGTGGCTGCGGCGACGTCGGGACGCACCGGTCCGCGAGCCAATGCGGCGGCCTCCACACGCGCGCGGGCTCCGGCAGCGGGGGTCCGTCAGACGAGCGCCGTCGTCACGGCCGACGGTGGTGTGGTGCTTGCCGGTCACGCCGTGTCCGCCGCCGATTGCCGGCAGTGTGGCCAACGGGGCTGCGGGAGGTGCCGTCCGGCCGGCGGCCGTCTCGATCTCCCCTGCAATGGTCTTTGCGAGCAGGGAGGCTGTCCGGCCCATTGCCCGGTGCGTCCGGATCAGTTCGGCTACTACGCCACGCGCTGGCGATCGTGGCCCGGGCAGAGCGTAAAGCAGGTCGGCAACTTCGATCCCGCCACGACGCCCGTCGTCCCTCCCCGCTCCGAAGTGCCGAAGATGGCGGATGAGCTCGCGTTGCCCAACCAGCAGGAGGAGGGCGCTGCAGACGACGACGACGGCGACGAAGAGGAGGAAGGCGACGAGGAAGGCAAGGACGGCGAGGAGATGTCTGGCGACGGCGCTCCCATCGACGCTCCACCGCCCGCGAAAGCCGAGGCGGAGGAGGCCGGCGATGCCTCAAAGCCCGTGGGCGCTAAGGAGGAAGACAAGCCAGCGGCCGCGGTTGACGCTGCATCGACGGGCAACGCTTCTTCCGCTCGGCCTTCCGACGATTCCGGGGCCGCTGCAGCGCTGCCGGCTGGAACCTTCGCCGGCACCGCGTGGGCGAACTTGGGGCGCGGAACGCTGGCCGAATCGACGCTGACTCCCCGCGGGAATGTGGTGCAAACGACCGCGTCGGTTGAGGCGACGCAAAGCGACCGCCCGGCGGGCGATCGCGACACCCCGAAGCTCCGTTCGCCGGCGCAGAAGCTCGTCGAGCGGGACGAACAGGCCGTCGGAAAGTGGCGCGCGAAAACTGCGGCGGCCGCGGCGACAGCGGAGAAGACGGCGGCCAGTCCGCTCCGCGGAGTGACCACCCAGCAGGGGAATCCGCTCCGCTGACATCATCCCCGGGGGAGGACTGCGAGAGGCGGGACTCGAACCCGCACGCCTTGCGGCACTGGAACCTAAATCCAGCGCGTCTGCCAATTCCGCCACTCTCGCCCTTGCGAATCCTACCTCAGCGGCGCCGTTGTCGTCGGCGCGGCCCCTGCCCCGTCGGAGGAGGCGGCGTCGTCCCGCAGAAATCGCTCGAGATTGCCCCGGCCCGTCGGGGAGCGGGGGGGCCACGTCGCCATCAGGACGTCCTGGATCGTGTCCGCCCGGGGGGCCATGACCATCCTCGCCCCATGGATCTCGAGGGCCACGATCTGCTCCCCGGGCGAGTGGCTCGCGTTCCAGGCCTTCACGAGTCCGGTAGCCAGGCTCGAGGCAAAGGCGCGATGGTCCGGTTTGGGGAGTTCCCAAAACAGTTTCTGCAGCCGCTGGTCGCCGAGGGAGTGGAAACCACCGGCGGGGAGAACGGTCTCCAGCGGCCTCCCCCGACGGAGGATGTCGACGGTCGCGCCATTGGCCAGATCGGCACGCCCGTAGACCCACTGCCGTTGCGGCCGGATCTCGCCAAAAACGCGCCAGTCCTGCTCCAAGAACGTCAACTGGACCGCGTGCCGCAGGCCCGCGGGCATCCGCCAGCCTTGCCATGGACCGTTGGCGTGGGCGAAGGCGACCGCTGCGATGCCCAGCGCCGCCAGGCAGAGGATCCGTCTCGCGGGGTCGAGGCGCGCTTCCCCGTCGGAGCCGTCGGTGGTGACGATCGTCCCGGCACCGATCCGGTCCCAGAAAGAGCCGGGGAGGAGGGCCACCCAGGCGGCGATCCCCACCCACGGGAAGAGGCAGACGTCCATCGTCACCGCGATCGCAATATGAAAGAGGATGAACACCCCCACCAGTGGAAGCCGCAGTCGCGGCACGAGGAGGAGGAGCGGACCGGCGAGCTCGACCACGGGCGTCGCCCACGTCAGCCAGCGGGCACCCCATCGCCACCCGGCGACGAGGTTGCCAAGCGTTGTGCCGTGGTCGTGGACCGAGAGCGCGTAGCCGACCGCTTCGCCCGACCACCAGACGTCGTTCCACTTCCCCATGCCGGCCGAGAGGTAGACGGCCGCCACCTGGAGCGTCAGCGCAAAGGCCGCCACGCCGTGGTGGGGCAGGGGCTTCCGGGAACGCCATCCTCCGCGGTCCGCTGCGCCCCAGGCCCAGACGGAGCCGAGCGGAAGGAACTGCCCCCAAAAGAGGAGCACGGCCAGAAAGACGTCGCCGGCGTTCGTCACCGGTGCGGTCCGGCGGACGAGGCTGACGACGACGACCCAGG
>SIAG01000010.1 GCA_009691925.1 Planctomycetaceae bacterium | reverse complement strand
GTTCGGCCGGGAGATCACCCGCGGCCGCGCGGGCCCGGTGCGCCTCGGCGGTGGCCGCGCCGGGGTTGTCGTCCTGCCCGAGCATCTTCACGTAGCCCCCCAGGGGGAGCGCGCCGATGCCGTACTCTGTCTCGCCCCACTTGAAGCTGCAGAGCTTGAGCCCGCCGACATCGAAGCCGAGATAGAACTTCTCGCACTTCACGCCGCACGCCTTGGCGACGAGGAAGTGCCCCAGTTCATGGACGAAGATCACAAACCCAAGCCCGAGCACCGACTGGAGCGTCTCGAGGGGATGGCCGGCGATCCATTCGATCCCCCGCTGCCCGGGCCAGGCGCCGAGCAGCCCAGCCCCGGCGTTCCATGTCATCGTCATGCACTCACCCACTTCACGACCTCCTGTCTGGCCCAAGCGTCGAGTCGACGGATGTCGTCGAGCGACGGATCGGCCTGATACGCATGCCCGTCCAGAACGCGGGAACACGCGTCCGCGATGCCGGTGAACCGCATCTTCCCGGCGAGGAACGCCCCCACCGCTTCCTCGTTGGCGGCATTCAGCACCGCCCCCGCCGTCCCGCCCCGCGCCGCCGCCTCGTGCCCGAGCCGCAAGCTCGGGAAGCGGACCGGGTCGGGGGGCTCGAAGTCGAGCCGCAGTGCCGCCAAGAAATCGAGCCGCCGCGCGGGGCCATCGAGCCGGTGCGGGTGGGAGAGGGCGTACTGGATCGGGAGCTTCATGTCGGGGGGGCTCAGCTGCGCGATCACCGACCCATCGACGAACTCGACCATCGAATGGACCACCGACTGCGGATGGACGACGACGGCGAGCTTCTCGGGGGGCAGATCAAACAGCCAGCGGGCCTCGATCAACTCCAGCGCCTTGTTCATCATCGTCGCCGAATCGATCGTGATCTTCGGCCCCATCGACCAGGTCGGATGGCAAAGCGCCTCCTCCGGCGTGACCCCTGCGAGCGACTCGCGCGAGCGCGTCCGGAACGGGCCGCCACTGGCGGTGAGGATCACCCGCACGACCTCGTCGGCGGTCCCCGTCCGCAGCGCCTGGTGGATCGCCGAATGCTCGCTGTCGACCGGGAGGAGCACCGCACCGCGGGCTGCGGCCAGCCGCATCACCAGCGCCCCGGCCATGACGAGCGTCTCCTTGTTGGCCAGCGCCACCGTCTTGCCGGCATCGAGCGCCGCGAGCGTGCTCCGCAGGCCGGCAGCGCCGACGATCGCCGACACGACCCGGTCGACCTCGGGCGCGCCGACGAGGTCGTCGAGCGCCTCCGGCCCGACGGCCAGCCGCGTCCCGGCCGGGAGAGCATCGGCGCCGATCGTCGCGGCGGCGGCAGCGTCGGTGACGACGATCCACGCCGGGCGGTGGAGCCGGGCCTGGTCGAGGAGGGGGCCGACGCTGGTGTGGGCCGCGAGGAGATGGGGGCAAAAACGTCCCCCGGAGGTGGCAATCACCTCGAGCGTACTTCTGCCAATGCTGCCGGTCGACCCGAGCACCGCCACCCCGAGAATCCCCGTCGGCGGATGGCTGGCCGCCGCCGCGGGCCGGTCGCGGAGCGCCGGTACCGGAGCAGAAAACGGCGGCGACGGGGTGGGGGCCATAGGGGAGACGGTCACGGGGGGCCGGAGAGGAATCGGGGAATCTTAGGTTTTCGTCACCGGGACTTCCATGGCGACGCCGCCGAAGACAGATTCATTGTCTCCCTTCCCGCCCAGGTTTAGGATAGACAGGCTACGGTTTTTCGAGCCTTTTCACTGGTCTATTCATGCCCAAAAAGTACGATCTTCCGAAGCGGCAAGCTGACCGCAAGACGCCCTGGGGAGGGTCGAATCTCGTCTGGTCGATGATCGCCTTGGGGGTCGCCGGACTGTTCGCGATGAGTCTCCTGGCGACGACGCCGGAGCTCGAGCTCTCCTACAGCGACCTCGAAAAGCTCATCCGGGCTTCGAGGCAGCGGCCACCGGCCCGCACGGAATCCGCCCCCTCCCCGGCGCAGCCCTCCCCCGACGGCGAGGCGGGCCCCGGGACTGGCGACACGCCCCCTTCCGGCGCCGTGGATGATCCGGCCGGCGTGATCGAGGTCATGGAGCGCAATCCGTTTGAAACCGGGCCGGAGGCCCGTCGTCTCGTCCGCTACGGCGACCTCCAGGATGTCGTCATCGGAGCCTACAGCGTGTCGGGATCGGTCCGTCGGATCGACGGCCCGGCGGCGGGTGAGGGGATCGGAAGTGGGAGCCAGCGCCGGTATTTCCGCACCGCCAAGCTCCCCAGCGAAAACTCCGAGGGACGGCTGTCGCGGCTGCTCACGCAGTTCGGCGTTCCCTACCGCTACGAGGAGGCCCCTGGCCCGTGGCGGAGCTGGCTGCCGATGCTCTTCTTCACCGGCCTGTTGACCCTCCTCTTCTTCACGATGATGAAGCGTCTGGGGGGGGCCGGCAGCCCGATGGCCTTCGGCCGCAGCCGTGGCAAACAATACGCCCAGGAGGATCTGGGGATCACGTTCGACGACGTGGCCGGGATCGACGAGGCGGTGGAGGAGCTGCGCGAGGTCGTCGAATTCCTCCGCAACCCGGAGAAATACCAAGTCCTCGGTGGCCATATCCCCAAGGGCGTACTCCTCGTCGGCCCCCCCGGCACCGGCAAGACGCTCCTGGCCAAGGCCATCGCGGGGGAGGCGGGGGTGCCGTTCTTTGGCCTCTCCGGTAGCGACTTCGTCGAGATGTTCGTCGGCGTCGGTGCGGCCCGTGTCCGCGACATGTTCCAGCAGGCCGAGGCGAAGGCCCCCTGCATCATCTTCATCGACGAGCTCGACGCCCTCGGCAAGACCCGCGGCACGAGCGTCGTCGGCGGCCATGACGAGCGCGAGCAAACGCTCAATGCGTTGCTGGTCGAGATGGACGGCTTCGGGACCAACAGCGGCGTGATCGTGATGGCGGCGACCAACCGCCCCGAGACGCTCGATCCGGCCCTCCTCCGGCCGGGGCGCTTCGACCGCCATGTGCTCGTCGACCGCCCCGATGTCCGTGGCCGGGAGGAAATCCTCAAGGTCCACGTCGCCGGAGTGAAGCTCAATCCCTCCGTCAACCTCCAGCAGGTGGCGCGGATCACCTCGGGCTTCTGTGGCGCTGATCTGGCCAATCTCGTCAACGAGGCGGCGCTCCTTGCGGCCCGCAACAACAAGACCTCCGTCGGCATGGAGGAGTTCAACGAGGGGGTCGAGCGGGTGACGGCCGGGCTCGAGAAAAAGAAGCGGGTCATCCACGAGGACGAGAAGCGCCGTGTCGCCTACCACGAGGCGGCCCACGCGCTAGTGGCCTTTTCGCTCCCCAACACCGATCCCGTCCACAAGGTCTCGATCATCCCCCGCGGCCTCGCCGCCCTCGGGTACACGATGCAACGCTCCGAGGATGACCGCTACCTCCTCACCCAAAGCGAGCTCGAGAGCCGGATCCAGGTGCTCCTCGGCGGGACGATCGCCGAGGAGATGGTCTACGCCGACGTCTCGACCGGGGCCCAAAACGACCTCGAACGGGCCAGCGGGATCGCCCGGGCGATGGTCATGGAATACGGGATGAGCCGGATGGGGCGGGTGAACTTCCGCGAAAGCAACCGCTCGCCGTTCCTCGCCGGAGGCGGCGGGGATCTCCCTGCTGCCCGGTCGCACAGCGAGGAGACGGCCCGCGAGATCGATCAGGAGGTGCGGCGGATCATCGATCAGTCGATCGAGAAGGTCCGGCGGGTGCTCGAGTCGCGGCGAGTGGCCCTCGAGGCGATCACCCGTCAACTCATCGAGACGGAGGTGATCGACGGAAACCAACTGCGGGCGATCGTCGAGGCCACCGTCGACACGCCCCTCCTCGTGCCCGGCACCGACACCGAGCGCCGCCCTGGCAGGATCGAAGCCAGCCGGATCGAAGCCAGCCGGATCGAAGCCGACAAGGCCGCTCCGGGCGAATCAGCCAAGGGCTGACGCCGACAGGGCTCCCTGTCGCCACGACCGTCACCCTCCGCACGCCCGACCGGCGACTGCACTTTGCCCCTCCGCCCGGCCGATGAATCTTTCGGCGCGGCATCGCCGGGGGGCTCGACACTCGTTACCCCGCTCGCCCCGCCGTCGGAGGGCGGCCCGCCGGAGTGCCGCCGATCGGGCCCGGAACGGCATCATGTGGAAAAGCGTGTCCCTTGCGGCGGGGGTTTTCTCCTGCCTGGTCGGCGCCGAGTTACTCGTCATCGATTCGGCGTCGGTGAAGCCGATCAACGGCTCTGGTGAGGTCCGCGTGATCACGGCCCCCGACTGGGCACCGTGGGCGCTGATCTCCGCTGGCGCGGTGACGCTCCTCCACTTCGGCACCGGAGCGGGAGGTGGAGCCAGCCGCGCCGCCGGGGCACCCAAGCCCAGCCTCGGGAAATACCACCCCGAGTGAGCCTGACCGCCGTCTGCCGGAGTGGCGTCGGCCGGGGATCCGGCGATCCGGCGATCCGGCGATCAGGGGATCAGGACAACGGAGCGTCATCGCCGATCTCGGCGATGATCCGCGTCATTGTGTTGGGGTGGACGCCGAGGAGTTTGGCGGCCCGCGACTTGTGGCCGCGGGTCATCTCAAGCGCCTGCTTGACGGCGCACTTCCGGAGCATGTTGAGATCGACGAAGGGGAGCTTGCCGTCTGTCGAGAGCAACTCCTCGGGCTCCTCGACGGCCGCCACGCGGGGCCGGGAACGCGGGGGGAGTTGGGGATCCATCTGGAGCACATAAGCCTGCTCGATGACATGCGAGAGCTGGCGGACATTCCCCGGCCAATCGAACGCGGAAAACTCCGCGAGCGTCTCCGGGGAGGGCTGCCACGCCTCCACCCGATAGCTGCGGGCGTATTGCTGGGCGAAAAAATCGACGAACTCGGGGATGTCCTCGGGGCGCTCCCGGAGGGGTGGGGTCCGCAGTTCGATCATGTTCAGGCGGAAGTAGAGATCCTCCCGGAACGTCCCCTTCATCACCTCGGTCTGGAGGTCGCGGTTGGTGGCGGCGACGACCTGGACGTCGATTGGCACCGGCTGGGTCGCCCCGACAGGATGGACCTCGCGCTGCTGAAGGACGCGGAGGAGTTTCGTCTGGAGATCGGCCGGCATCTCGCCGATCTCGTCGAGAAAGACCACGCCCCCCTCGGCGGCGCGGAAGATGCCGATCGCCTTCCCGTCGGCCCCGGTGAAGGCCCCCTTCTCATGGCCGAACAGCTGGCTTTCCGCCAGCGTCGACGACAGGGCGCCGCAGTTGACCGGCACAAACGGCCTGGAAGCACGCGGCCCACTGCGGTGGAGGAGGCGGGCGAGGATCTCCTTGCCGCAGCCGGTCTCGCCGAGGATCAGGACCGTGCAGCCGACCTCGGCCGCCCGTTCGATCGAGCGGGCCACCCGGGCCATGGCCGGATTGCGCCCCAGCACCCACTCCGGTCGCTGCTGCTCCTCCCGGCCATCGGACTTCCCGCCGCGCGGCGAGCCAGACTTCCCGGCCGCGCTCTTCTTGGGCGTGAGGGCGACCACACCTTTCCCGGAGGCGATCGTCATCGGCGCAGCCCTCGACGCACCGACTTCAAGCCCGTGGTCAACGGGAGCCTTCGTTTGTGGGGGATTGTCATCCATGCGTATGCACTACCGGTGTGAGTCCGGCAGCCCAACCCCATCCCATGGAACCTTGCCGCTTCCATGAGCTCCTGGAATCTTCGCCGCCATTGGAGCCGTTCGGGCCCCGGTACGCAAGCTTTTCTGTCCCGGAAGCGGATCGAAAACAGCCCCTTTCGGGCGATTGCCCCGAAGCCGGAAGTTTCCAAACGGGTGTGGGGCCGTTCCCACCGGCGGTGGACAGGGTTCGCTCTTCTTCCCGGCCCACGCCGGCGTCAGCGTCGCAGGGGCTCGGGCTGCTCCTGGAGCGCGGCGGAGAAGAAGAGAAGATGCTGCCAGGGGAGCTTGTCAAACTCGTTGGCGACACGGAATCCAGCCGGCTCGAGCTCCGCGCGGACTTGGGCCTTGGTCATCTTGTGGAGCGGTTTGATCGGAACCTCCGGATCCTCCCCGCGGAACTCCACCAGCGCGAGCTTCCCTGCCGGCGAGAGGCTCTCGCCGATCCGGGCGAGCATCGCCTCGGGGTGAGAGAACTCGTGGTAGACGTCGACACAGAGCACGAGATCGATCTCGCCGGCGGGGAGGCGGGGATCGATCGGTGAGCCGAGGATCAGTCGGATGTTGGCGAGCCCCTCCTGGGCCGCGCGCCAGGAGAGCATGCGGAGCATTTCCGGCTGGATGTCGACCGCGTAAACCAGCCCCTCGGGGCCGACCATCCGCGCCAGTTCCAGCGTGTAGAAGCCGTTGCCGGCCCCCATGTCGCAGACGGTCTGCCCGGGCTCGACGCCGAGGGCATCGAGCATCATCCGGCAATCCTCCTCGCGCTGCCGGCTCTCGCGGACCAGCCACGGCGCACCGGTGTAGTGCATCGTCTGGGCGATCTCGCGCCCCATGTGGAAGGGCAAGGCGGGGGGGATGCGGAGCTTGCGGTTGAGCTTCGTGTCGATCGGCAGCGGGCGGACCCGCGACGACGGCGGCTTGACGCGCCCATTCGCCTCCGGCAGGTCTTCCCCTTCCTCCAGCGGATCCCCGGTCGGGTCCTCGAATCCGTCGTCCATCGGCTCCCCGGGATCGGCCGCGTCGAACGGGTCCTCCTCCACCGGAGCGGTGTCGGCCGGGTCCTCCTCCACGGCGGGCGCCGCAATCTGCCAGGCGGCCCCCGTCCGTGGCCCCAGACCGAAGAGCAGGGCGACGATCCCCAGGCCGAGCAGGGCCAACGGGCTGGGATCGCGACGAACCGTGTGCGGGCGTGCCATGGCCGCAGTATACGGTCCGGCCGGCAAACCGACGGAGGCTGTCAGGCCGCCCGGGCGATTCGGGAGCTGCCGCAGAACGCCCCATTCGGGAAACTGGCGATCGTGATCCCGCGTTCCCCGGCGAAGCCGAAGAGCCGATCGCCGTCGACGAGAATCGTCTTCTCCGCCTCGATCGCCAGAACGCGGGCTCCGGCGGCCGCCAGCGACTCGAGCGTCCCGATGCCCACCGTCGGCATGTCGAACCGCAGATCCTGCTGCGGCTTGGCGACCTTCACCACCACCAGGCCACCGGACGGGCAGAGCCTCCCGGCACGGCGGATGCACTCGTCGGTTCCCTCGATCGCCTCCAGGGCGATCGGCGCCCGGTTGCGGACGACGACGGTCTGGCCGATATCGTGGGCGCCGAGCTCCTTCGCCAGCCGCCAGCCAAACGCCACATCGGCCATTTCCGTCGCCGAGAGGGGGCGCCCCGCGAGCGTGCCGGGGATGGCAAGGAGCTCCGGGGCGAAGTCGGTGGCGGGGCAGATCCGCACCCCGGCGGCATCGAACGTCGCCGCGATCAGCCCAAGGAGCGAATCATCCCGGTTGTCGCGGCGCCGGGAGATGAAGTGGGGCCAGAAGATCTTCAGCGCCATCCAGTCGGGGAGGTGGTGACGCCACGCCCCCCGGGCGAAGAGCTTCACTTTGTGCACTTTCCCCGCCATTGTCACCCGTCTCACGCCATGCCGGCAGAAGAAGGCGATCGCCCCGCCGAGCTGCGCCAGCCCCACCGTCCCGTGGATGTCGGCCAGCGCCCGGAGATCGGCATCGGCATGCCCGCGGACCTCGAGGATCGCTGTCCGGCCCCCGTGGCGGCGCACCGCTTCGGCCACCATCACCGGATAGCGCCCCCAGCCGGCCACGATGCCGACGGTCTCGCCGCGGAGGTCGAGGTGGTCGACGGCGGCGGCGGATGATGGCGGACAAGGCTGGTCGTGGTGCATGGCAAAAGGGTGTGGCAGGACGGAATGGAGAGCCCGACGGCAGGATCGCTCACGCGGCGCGCGTCGTCTCCAAGCCGCGGTCCCCCTCGAGCGTGGCGACGCGCACGGCGAGGTCTTTGAGGGTCTTGCGCATCTCGGGGAGCTTGCTCATCGTCGCCAGCTGCAGCTTGCGGTCGCGGAGCTCGATCGCCGGCTCACCGAGGACGGTGATGCCTGGGGGGATGTCGCTCGAGACCCCCGAGCGGGCGCCGAGGATCGCCCGGTCGCCGATGTGGACATGATCGCGCACCCCCACCTGCCCGGCCATGACGACGAACTCGCCGGTCGTGGTGCTCCCCGCCACGCCGACCTGCGAGCAGATCATGGCGTGCCGGCCGATCCGGCAGTTGTGGGCGATCATCACGAGGTTGTCGATTTTCGTCCCGGAGCCGATCCCCGTCGGGCCGTAGGTCCCTCGATCGATCGTGGTGTTGGCGCCGATCTCGACATCGTCACCGAGCTCCACCCAGCCGAGCTGCGCGGAGAGGACGTGGCCGGCAGGCCCCGACTTGTAGCCGAAGCCATGGGCGCCGAGCACGGCCCCGGCATGGACGATGCATCGCTCGCCGACGCGTGTCCCGTCGTAGAGCACGGCATTCGGGAAGATCTCGCTCCCCGCGCCGATCCGGCAGCCGGCGCCGATTCTGGCGCCAGAGTGAATCGTGCAGCCGGCGGCGATCTCGGCATCAGGGCCCACGGTCGCAAACGCATGAACATCGGCCCCGGCAGCGATCCGAGCCGTTGGATCGACCGCCGCCTGCGAGCTCACGCCGCTGCGGACGGCGGCGCGGACGGGGCGGAAGTGGAGGATCGTAGCGGCAAACGCCGCATGAACATCGGCCACCTCGAGCGCGGGCCGATCGAGCGGGCCACTGCCCAGCGGCACGATCACCGCACCAGCCCGGCTCTTGGCCAAAAGTGACAGCTTGTCGATCGAATCAACGAGCGTGACGTCGCCCGGCCCGGCGGTATCGAGGGTGGCGGCCCCGGAAACAACGCAGGCGCCCGCGTGGACGGCAGCGGCGGCCAACGTCCGGGCCAGTTCGTCGAGCGTGATCGGCATCGGCAGGCCTCCCTCGGGCTCCCCACCCGGCGCACCGGTGGCGGGGCGGAGAGGGCGGGAAGGTAGGGAGTTTCAGGCCACCGCCGCAAGACGGATTCGGAGGGCATGGGCGACCCCGAAGCCACGCTCGAGCAGGAACTCCCATCCGCCAAACCAGCCCCAGCCCTCAGGTGATGTTCGGCGACTCGGTGCCGTGATCGTCTTTGGCGATGTCGGCGTCGTCGAAACGGCGCGGCGGCCAGAAGGCGAGGAAAAGGAGGCCAGCGGCGACCAGGGCCATCAGCGTCGGCACGAGAAACAACTTCTGGTAGTCGATGCTTCCTGTCGACCAGATACTTTGATGCAGTGCATCGAACCCACCGAAAATCGACGCCAGACCGTCGATCTTTTTCGATGCATCGACGACCGCCTCGGCATTGCCTGCGGGGGCACTCATCAGCGGGATGAAGAGCCACTTCGCCGCGAGATCCCCGAGGCCGAGGACGAGGAGATTGAAGAGGCTCTGGGCACTCGAACGGACGTCCTTCGGGAAGGCGGCGTCAATGAAGATGTAGAGCGTGGCGAAGAAGAAGGCGTAGCAGATGCCGTGGAGCACCTGAACGGCGATGATCACCGCCTGGCTTTGCGGGAAGAAGGCAAAGACACCGAAGCGGGCGGCGTGGCCGAGGATCCCGAGGATCATCGTCGTCTTCCAGCCGAGCTTGGCGAGCACGGTGCCGAGGAACGCCATCGTGACGATCTCCGCCACCTGGCCGATGCTCATCACCGGCATGATCCACTCCGGCTTGATCCCCACAGCCGGGCTGCCGAGGAAATCGCCAGCCATCACGAAGTAGCCGTTGTGGATGACCGCGTCGATGAACGTCACGATGAACAGCACGAGGAGATAGGGGCGGGCGAGGAACTTGGCCGCCTTCAGCCACGCAAAGCCCCTGTCACCCGGCGCTGCCGGCTTCGGCGGCGTGTGGGGGAGGAAGAGTGAGTAGCCGGCCAGCACGAGCGAGAGCACGCCGGAGATGAGGAAGATGTTGCGGCTGGCGGCGACGGCGTCAGCGCCAGTCTTCCCCTGGAGGATGAAGTAAAGGGGCCAGGCGACGAGGATCCAGCCGATCGTGCCCCCCATGCGGACGAAGCCGAATTCCTTCTCGGCGTTTTTCATGTGAGAAAACGCGAGCGAGTTGGTGACGGAGATCGTCGGCACGTAGAACAGCGAGTGGACGAGCATCAGGCCGAAGAACGTGGGGAAGTCCTTGACGAAGTACATGCCGAGGATCGCCAGGCCGCCGATGAGGTGGCTGAAGGCGAGGAACTTCTCCGCGGCGAACGTCCGGTCGGCGAACTGGCTCGAGAAGAAGATGCCGACGATCGAGGCGACCGCGAAGGCGCTTCCCACCCACGCCTGCTGCGAGGAAGAGAAGTTGAGACCATCGGGCCCCATGTACTTCCAGATCAGCGGGAGCCAGGCGCCCCAGATGGCGAACTCGAGCACCATCATCAGCCAGAGGCGGAACGTCGGGGCTTTGGAAGAACCGACGCCGTCCCCACTGGCGTGGCCATTGTTTGCTGTGTGCATGGGGCGAAGGATACCCTCTCGCCGCGCCGAAAAGCACCCCTCCCTGCTGCCGCGAAGGGTATTCGGCGGGCGACTCGGGAGCCCCGGGCCGGCAGAATCGGCACCACAGGGCCAATTTCAGCCGCCCTCGGGAGGTCGATCAGGCCCGGCCCCGCAGGTCGGCCAGCCCCCCGTCGATCCCTAGCACCTGCCCTGTGATCCAGCCCTGGGCGGGGTCGAGGAACCAGTCAATCGCCGCGGCGACCTCGTCTGGTTCGCCGAGCCGGCCGAGCGGATGCATCCCCACCGAGGCCTTTTCCGCGAGCTCACTCGACAGCAGGCCCTTGGAGAGGGGCGTGCGAACGAGCCCCGGGGCGACGGCGTTGAAGCGCACCTTTTGCTTGGCGTAAGTGGCCGCCGCCGAGAGGACCAGGCCGATGATTCCCGCCTTGGCAGCGGCAATGGCCTCGTGGTTGGCAAGCCCGACCCGCGCCGCAGCGCTCGCCACGAGGACAACCGAGCCTCCCTCTCCCTTCATCAACCGACCCGCAGCGCGAACACATCCAAAGGCGGAGGTGAGATTCGTCGCGATCGTGGCCTGCCAATCGGCAGTCGACGTCAGATGCGCCGGCTTGAGGAGGATCGAGCCAGCGCAATTGGCCAAGCCATCGAGCCCACCAAGCTCGGCCACGGCCCGATCAGCAAGCACATCAATTGCGTCAGGGTCGGTTGCATCGACGGTGCCCCACGGCATGCCGAGCTCGGCGGCGAGTGTCTCCAGCCGCGTGCTATCCCTGCCGGCGAGAAACACCTTTCCGCCCGCGGCGACGAGGCGACGGACCAAGGCCGAGCCGATTCCGCCAGCGGCACCGATCACGAGCACCCTTTGTGCCATCCTGCCAGCCTCCACTTCCATCAACAAGTCAATCAGAGCCAATCGCCGACAGTCTGCTCGAGCTTAGCCTCGGTCGCCATGCCGCGGATCTTCTCCATCGCGCGAGTTTGGATCTGGCGGATTCGTTCCTTGCACACCCCCATCTCCGCACCGAGCTCGCGGAACGTGCGCGGAGCTCGGCCATCGAAGCCGAAACGAGCGATTACGATCTGCTGCTCGCGCGGCTCCAATTCTCCGAGAAACTTCGCGAACAGTTGCTTGAGCTGATCGATCTGCACCGAATTGCAGCCCTGGGCCGGCTCGGCAGCGGGGACTGAGCGGAGCGACTCGTCGGCCGGCGTGAATCGCCGTCGCTGCTGCCGCCCCCGATGGGAGATGCGGAAGAAGTGCCGCTGGATGGCATAGGTGGCGTAGGTGCTAAAGCGATTGCCAAGCGCGAAGTTGAACTTGTCAACGGCCCGCATCAGGGCGACGTTCCCCTCGGCCACGAGCTCGTCAAACAGGTCATCGACCGTCACAAACTTCTTCGCTATCGAGACGACCAGCCGCAGGTTCGACGTGATCAGGATCGTCCGCTCAACCTCGGAGGCCAAGAGCAGTGCCTCCACGGTGTCGATCTGCCGAGCCGTGGCCCGCTTCTCATCACACTGGCCCCGCTTTGTGGAGGCACGGAAGCGGAGCCAGTTCATCCTCCGGAAGTGGTACTGCTCCTCCTCCCTAGAGAGGAGACGGGTTTCATAGAGGCCGGCGAGATACGAATCGATCCGGCCGGAGGGTTCGGCAGCAGGGCGGGCCGGAGCACTCGCTGGGGGGGTCGAAGCGAGCGCCTCGGCCTCGGGAGCAAGGAACTGCCGGCAGGGAATGTAGTCGATCTTGCGGGCGAAAAAGGCCTCACGTCGGGCCCGGAGAGCTGCCCTCCGCTCCTCGGTCGAGGCAGCGTCGGAATGACATTCAACTGCGGCCACAACAGGCGAAGCGACTTGGCTTTTCGACGGACGACGTATCTTGGCCGGGGCGATCACGGCTGGCTCCTCGGGGACGGAACAAGTCCACGAGAGAAAAACCGCAGCGGTGGGGTGGTTGTAACGGGGGAGCGAAAAAAGGGGGCGATTGCTGCACGAGCCGCCGGGCCCCCGCCGAAAACAGGCCTCAGTCGGGAATCGCGGCCGACTCGCCGCCGGCCCGGGTGCAGAGCGACTGATAGACGATCAGGTCGATCGAGTTGTCGAAGCGGCGGACGGAGGCATCGCCAAGGAGAAAATTGACCCCGGTGGGATGGTTGCTCGTGAAGTCGTCGAAGTGGTGATGGGGATCGTTGGGGGCATGATCGGCGACGCCGACGACCCGAGGGAGGGAGGCCTTCGCGCCGAGCAGGACGCCGGTCCAGGTGCTGCCACCGAGCTTCGAATTGCGTTCGCCGACAACGAGCGTCTGGCTCGAGCCGTCAAGCATGTCCTTCATGCCGAGGCGGCTGTTGCGGAAGAACATCCCGTCGCCGGCGGCCGGGGCATCGTCGACTTCGAGCGTCCCAAAGACACCGACATAGTTCGACTTCCCGACATCGCACAGCGGCGCGAGGGAATTGCCATCGACCATCTTACCTTCTTCGTCCCCGCCATCGTCGGCAGCGATCGTGAAGAAGCCATCTCCCTCGGTCGGGCTGCGGGTGTCAGAGGCACAGGCAAAGGGGGGGATAAATGCCTTGCGGACCTCGGCGTGAACCGCTGAATTGGCTGGATCGAATACCGGCCGGCGGCGATCGATCCGGTCGAACAGGCTCGACTGCTCCATCTGCGGGAGCAGTTCACTCGCCCAACCCCAGCCGGGGAGCTCGTCGGTGTCGCCGCCAACGGGGCGATCGACGCCGGTCCAGCCGGAAGGGAAGCGGCGGGTGTGGTCGTGGTAGTGGTGGAGCGCCAGGCCGATCTGCTTGAAATTGTTGCGGCAGCTCGTTGCCCGGGCGCTCTCCCGGGCGGCTTGAACAGCTGGCAGCAGGAGGCCGACGAGTGTCCCGATGATCGCGATCACGACAAGCAGTTCGACGAGCGTGAAACCCGTGGTCCGGGCCGTCGCGTGGGGGACGTGGCGATGCATGAATTGGCTTCCTTTTTGGGCCTAACCCGAGGGCACGATCCCGACCGGGGCGACGATCGGAGGGCAGCCTCACCGAAGCCCTCTACCACGAAAGATAGAGAGGGCCTCGCTTCGAGTCAACGAAAGGAAGCCCTCCGGCCTCGATCGAAAAATACTATCCACCCATCCCAACCGGCCCCTCCACCCCCGCTGCCGCCAGCATCGCGAGCATTCCCTCCACCTGCCGGGCATCCACCCAATCGACCCGCCGGCCCCCAGGTTGAACGCAGTGAAAGGCGAGAAGTTCACTGTCGATCGCCGCCAAGCCGCGGAATCGACGAACGGTCACCGGCTTCTCCCGGCGAATCTGCTCCGCCAAGGCAACCAGCCCCTCCTCGGAATGGGCCACGAGTGCCTGTCCCCCGTCGGCCGGCATCACGTCCCCCCACGGGGCCCGCACCCACCCCACGCGTCCGGAGCCAGGCCCGGCCGCGTCGAGGAGGGGGCCGAGAAAGCGATGGAGGAAGGCGAGGAGGAGGACACCGCAGTGGATCCCGTCGGCGTCGGGATCGGTGAGGATCAAAAGCCGCTCGAAGCGGAGGCCTTCGGCCCGAAAATCGGCCCCCATCCCCGTCCCCAGCGCCGCGGTCAATTCCCGGAATAGCGGCTGCGCAGCGACGCGGTGCGGCGTCGCCTTGACGGCATTGAGCGGCTTCCCCTGCATCGGCAACACCGCCTGAAAGCGGGCGTCGCGGACGCGGGCCACGGCCAGGGCCGCCGATTCGCCTTCGACGACAAACAGCTCGGCCCCGGATCCGGGGCCATGGACCTCGCAGTCGACCAGCTCGACCGGACCGTGATGGAAGGGCTTTGACATGGCAATGGCCGCTCTTTTCAACCGTTTCGCTCGGTGACGCCCAGTGCACGACGGCGGCACCGTCGGCGGCTGGCGGGAAGGTACACTTAAAGGTTCGGTTCCTGGGGGAATTGGAACGCCGATGACCACGCCCGCCAACCACTGCCGTGCCCGAAGGCCCAACAGCCAAAAGCGACGCGTCGCCGCGGCCTTGGGTGTCCTGCTGTTCGGCGCCAGCGTCTCGGCGGTCCGCGCCGCCGATCCCGGGGTCCAAGCCCCAGCCGACCGGCTTGTCTTTGAGACCGACATCGAGCCGATCCTCACCGTCCGCGGCTGTAATAGCGGCGGCTGCCATGGGAAGTCAGGGGGGCAAAACGGCTTCGCCCTGTCGCTGTTTGCCTTCGATCCGGCCTTCGATCATGCCTCGATCGTCTCCGCCGCCCGCGGCCGTCGCCTCGCCCCCGCCGCGCCGCTGGAAAGCCTCCTGATTCAAAAAGGGACGGGAGCAGTTCCTCATGGGGGCGGGAAAAAACTCGATCCCGCCGGGGAAGATGTCGGCACGCTCGTCCGTTGGATCGAGCAAGGAACGCCGAAGGCAGGGCCCGACGACCCGCAGCTCGAGCGGATCTCGCTGTCGCCCGCGCCGCGGCCGCTGGCCCCCGGCGAAAGTCTCGACCTGAAGGTCACCGCCCACTACTCCGACGGCGCGATGCGCGACGTCACCGCCACGAGCGCCTGGCATGCCGGCGAACCGGCCGTCCTCGATGCCGCCGATGCAAAAGTCCGCGCCGGAGCCTTCGCCGGCGAGGGAACGATCATGGCCCGCTATGTCGGCACCATCGCCACCTGGAGCACAGGGATAGTTCCGCCGGGGAGCATCGACGCCGCCGCGGTCGCCGCCCTCCCCCGGCCCACGCCGCTGGATGAGCCGGTGTGGCGGAAGCTCGCCACGATGAACATCCTCCCCAGCGAGCAGGCGGCGGAGAGCACGCTCCTGCGGCGCGCGAGCCTCGATCTCATCGGCCGCCTCCCCACTCCAGACGAGGCCCGCGCGTATCTTGCCGATCCCGATCCGGCGAAGCGCGAAAAGCTCGTGGCGGCGCTGTTGGACCGCTCGGAGTATGCCGACTTCCAGGCCAACAAGTGGGCCGATCTGCTCCGCCCCAATCCCTACCGCGTCGGCATCAAGGCGACCCTCTCCCTCGACACCTTTCTGCGTGATGTCTTCCGGGAGAATCTTTCCTACGACGAGCTCGTCCGCCGGCTACTGACGGCGACGGGGAGCACGTGGCGCGACGGCGCCACAACCGTCTTCCGCGACCGCCGCTCCCCCGACGAGATCGTGACCCTCGTCAGCCAGCTTTTCCTGGGGGTGCGCCTGGAGTGTGCGAAGTGCCATCAGCATCCCTTCGAGGTCTATGGCCAGAGTGACTTCTATTCGCTCGCCGCTTTCTTCGGCCGCGTCGCCTACCGCGGCACCGGTCTCTCCCCGCCGATCTCCGGCGGCGAGGAGATTGTGACCGTCGGCGAGTCGGGGGAGGTCCGCCATCCGCTCTCGGGCGCCCTCCTCGCGCCCAAGCCGCTGTTCGGCACGGCGCTGGAGATCCCCGCCGGCGAGGATCCGCGCGCGGCGCTGGTCGACTGGCTCACCGCCCACGACAACCCCTTCTTCCACCGCGCGGCCGTCAACCGGATCTGGGGGGATCTGTTCGGCATTGGCATCGTCGATCCGGTCGACGACTTCCGGGCGACCAATCCTCCGACAAACCCAGCTCTTCTCGACACGCTCGTCGCCGAGTTCCGCGCCGGCGGCAGCGATCAGAAAAAGCTCCTGGCCACGATCCTGCGGTCGGCAGTGTGGAATCGCTCGAGCCTCCCCAACGCCACCAACGCCGGCGACTTCCGCAACTTCTCGCGCCACTACCGGCAGCGGCTCCGCGCTGAAGTCCTCGCCGACGCCATCGACGACGTCACCGGCGTGCCGACCTCCTACGCCGGCCTCCCTGAAGAATCGCGCGCGGTTCAGCTCTGGACGCACCGCACGCCGGCGACGTTTCTCGACGTCTTCGGTCGCCCCGATCCCAACCAGGATCCCCCCTGCCAGCGCGATCCAGACGCCACGGTCGTCCAGGCGCTCCATCTCATGAACAGCACCGCCATTGAGGGGAAGATCGCCGCTGACTCCAGCCGTGCCGCGACGCTTGCCGCCTCGGAGCTTCCCCCCGATCGCATCGTCGAGGAGCTCTATCTCGCCTGCTACACCCGGTTTCCGACTTCCTCGGAGCGCGAGCCACTGGTGGCCCTTTTCGCTCGTGAGGGACGCTCTCGCCGGCAGGTCACCGAAGACCTACTCTGGTCGCTGATCAATTCCCCCGAGTTCGTCTTCAAAGATTGATCGAAGGATTGATCGAAGGACTGATTGTCAGCAGCCGGTTTTCTTGCAGAGGCACTTTTCATGGCCAACCACGATTCCCACGATTCCCACGATTCCCACGATTCCCACGATTCCCACGATTCCCACGATTCCCACGATTCCCACGATTCCGTAGACACCAATCTCTCCTGGTGGGCGCGGCCGATGAGCCGGCGCCGCGGGGTGCAGCTTGGCATCGGCGGATTGGCCGGAGGAAGCTTTCTCGATCTCTTTCGCCTCGTCCGCGCAGCGCGGGCAGCCGATCCGGCCGGCCGTGCCCCTTCCAACTGCATCCTCATCTGGATGGATGGCGGCCCAACGCACTTCGAGACCTTCGATCCCAAGCCCGATGCCCCGGCCGAGGTCCGCGGCGAGTTTTCGCCGATCTCGACGAGCGTGCCGGGGATCCAGTTCTCCGAGCATATGACGGAGCTGGCGAAGATCGCCGACAAGTTCGCCATCATCCGTTCGGTGTGCCACAACCAGGGCAACCACGGCGCCGGCAACCATTACATGATGACCGGCGCTCCGCCGCGGATCCCGGTCGGCTGCGGTGCGTTTGTCAGCTTCCACCCCAGCATGGGCTCGGTCGCCTGGCACGAGCGGCCGGCGCCGCACGGCCTCCCCGGCTACTTCGCGCTGGCCGGCATGACCCGCTCCGGCGGCCCGAACTTCCTCGGCGCCAAGTACGCCCCGTTTGTCGTCAGCGACGATCCCAATTCGGCCAGTTTCCGGATCCGTGATCTCGCCGCGCCGCGCTCCGTCGAAGGGACGCGCTTTGCCGAGCGCCGCGAACTGCGGGCGCTCACCGATCGCCTCCCGCGCTTTGAAGATCCGGCCGCCGGCGACCCGGTCCGCGGCATCGACGAGCACTACGCCCGCGGCTACGACCTCGTCACCTCCCCCGCGGCCCAGGCCGCCTTCGACATCGGCGCCGAGCCTGACAGTATCCGCGATGCCTACGGGAGAAACTCCTTCGGCCAGCAGGCCCTCCTCGCCCGCCGGCTCGTCGAGGCGGGGGTGCCATTCGTGACCATCAACGACGGCGGCTGGGACCACCACAGTGCGCTCTTCGACGCCCTCAAGACCAGGCTCCCCACCTGGGACAAGACCGTCGCCGCGCTGATCAACGATCTCGACGCGCGCGGGCTCCTCGAGACCACGATGGTGATCGCGCTGGGGGAGTTTGGCCGCACCCCAAAGCTCTCCACGCTCCCCGGGCAGACAAAAGCGGGCCGCGACCACTGGGCGAGTGCGATGTCGATCCTGTTTGCCGGTGGCGGTGCCCCCGGCGGGCAGGTGATCGGGGCCACCGACCGGCTCGGCCATTCGGCAAGCGAGCGCGTCCTCTCGCCGGAGAACTTCGTCTCCACCGTCTACACGAAGCTCGGCATCGATCCGGCCAGAAGCTTTCTGACTCCCGCCGGCCGGCCGACGTTCCTCGTCAGCGATCCGACGCCGATCCGCGAGCTGTTTTGATGGAAAAAGGTGCCAGCCACCAAATCTGGCGAAGATGGGTAAACAGCCGCCGCAAACCACCCAGATTTGGTGGCTGGCACCATTTCGTTGCGCTCCTCGCGTTTGGCGCCACCGCGTCGGCCGCGCCGCCAGAGGCAACACGGCTCTTTCCCCCCGGCGCCAGGCGCGGCGCGACCGTCACTGTGAAAGTGGCGGGATCGTTTCCTACTTGGCCTGCTGAGGCGTGGACGGAGCGGCTAGGGACGGTGTGGGAGCCCCAGCCGGAGTCGGGGACATTTGCCGTGACGGTGGCGCCCGACGCGGCGCTCGGGCCGACTCTGGTCCGCTTCACGACCCCGGAGGGGGCCACGGCCGTGCGCCGATTCGTCGTCGGCCATCTGCCGGAGATCGAGGAAACAGAGCCCAACGACAAGCCCGCCGCGGCGACCGCCGTCGACGGGTCGGTGGTCGTCGTCAATGGTGTGCTCGGCAAGGGGGGGGATGTCGATCTCTACCGGGTCGCGCTGGCGGCCGGGGAAACGCTCGTTGCCCAGGCCGATGCCAATCGGCTCCTCGGCACCGCGGCCGATCTCACGCTCGACGTCGCCGACGCCCGGCATTCGCTCCTCGCGCGAAATCTCGACGCCGCCGGCCTCGATCCACGCGTCGTGTTCACGGTGCCTGTCGCGGGGGAGTATTTCGTCCGTGTCTACGGCTTCCCCGAGACCGCCGATGCGACGATCGGCCTGGCCGGGGGCGAAGCGTTTGTCTATCGCCTCACGCTCTCCAAGCGCGGCTTTCTCGTCGCCACGCTGCCTTTTGCTGTCTCTCTCGGGGCCGATACCCAGCTCGCACCGCTCGGGTGGAAACTGCCCACAGACAACGCCCCGCTTCCGGTGCCCGCCGCGGCGCTCGCCCCATCCGCCACGGGCGCCCGGCGCAGCATCGCCGTCGCGCTCGACGGCATCGGCGGCGGCGTGAGCCTGCCGGTCGTGGAGATGCCGGTGGTGGTCGTGCCGCAGGCGGAGGGCGCAAGTGTTCCGCCGCCAGTGATGTTTTCAGGGGCGCTCACTGCCCCGAAGCAGCGAGCCCTCCATCGCTTCACCGCCATCAAAGACATGGCCTACACGCTCCTTGTCGAGGGAATCGCGATCGGCACGGCCGTCGATCCGGTTTTGGCTCTGGAGGACTCCGAGGGAAAGCGGCTCGCGATCACCGACGACCCAGCGGGAACCCTCTCCTGGAAGGCGCCAGCCGATGGCGTCTATACGGCTGTCGTCCGCGACCGACGCGGCTTTTTTGGACCGGCCCATGGCTACCGGCTCACAATCCGCCCCGATCTCCCCGAAGTGAAGGTCACGTGTGACGTCGATCGAGTCACGGGGGAGCCGGGCAAGCCGCTCGAGCTTGCGATCACGATCGGCCGGGAGCATGGCTTCAAGGAATCGCTCGACATCGTTCTTGTCGATCCGCCAGCGGGGGTCACCGCTGCAGCGGTGCAGTCGCCGTCAGAGGGGGATGCGGCGAAGAAGGTCGGGCTTGTCATCACGGTAGCCGAGCCGTTCTCCGGGCCAGTGCAGGTGGCGGCAAGGATCGCCGGGGCCGCCGACGCCGCGCCGCTCCCGGTGCGATTCGGCCCCGAGCGACTAGAGAGCGTCTGGCTCGGCATCAAGGCGCCGTGACCGCACCTCGGGGCGAGCAGCACGCCGCGGGGCGGCGGGGCTCACGCCCCCCTTCGCCGACGCCGCTGCTCGACCATCGCCATCACTCCGGCGACCAGTGCGAGGGCGCTTCCGCCCATGGCGGGGTCGATCTCGGGCACCGCCGCTGTGGGCACCACGGCGATACCGCCGATCTGGCCGAAGCCTGTGGCGAACGAGCCGAGGAGCGTGCCATTGACGGCGAAGTCGTAGATCTTCCCGGAACCCGACGGGCTCCCCGCGATGATCTCGCCGTTGGAGAGGATCGCCAGCGCCCCGACTTCAAAGCCGCCGCCCGCCGAGGCGAATGCCGTCGTGACGTCGGTCAAGAGGTTCGTCTGCAGGATCGCGCCAGTCATGATGCTGGCGGTGTAGAGCGTCGTGCCCTTGATGGCCAGGCCGGTGGGGCCGTAGAGCCCGCTCGCGCTTGAGTTGCCATCGGCGATGAGCTCGCCGACGTAGGCGCCGGAGGCATCGAATCGCTTCACAGAGCCGGTCGCCTGGCCAGCGAACGTGCCAGCGAAGTGGTAGGTCTGGTCGCTCACGTAGAGTTTCCCGTCGGCGGCAAGCGCGATGCCGGGGCTGCTCGCGAGACTTCCGCCGGTGGTGTAGTCGCTCACGCCGACGGTGCCGCCGGTGACGTTCGTCAGCTTCACGATCGGCCCGGTGTTGACGAAGAAAGGATTTCGGCCGACGAGCAGGTCGGAGCCCTTGAACGCGAGGCTGCCGGGGAAGACGTCGAACGACGAGAACGTGTAGACGGTCGAGAGCGTGTTGGTCGTGAGGTTGAATCGGGAGATGCTCGGCGCGATCGAGGAGAAGTCGCCATCCTGGCCGATGTAGAGGTTGCCGTCTGGTCCTAGGGCGAGCGCGGCGGGATTCGTCGTCGAGCCGCCAGGTGAGACCGCCGTGATCGTACCGGCGGGGTTGGTCGTGTCGTAGCGCACCAGCGCCCCCGTCGAGTAGCTCGTGAAGTAGACGGTTTCGGCGCGGCCAGACCCAGCGAGTATGACCGCGGTGGCGGCGGCGGCGGCGAAGAAGGAGCGGAACGATGAGCGCGTCATGGTAGTCTCCAAAAAAACGGGTTATCGGCTCCTACGGAGCGGCGACTAGTAGTGCGAAAAAACGACGATCGGAACACACGATAACTGCGAGGGCGGGTCTTTTACGTGAGAGCACCGATGGAGATCAAGAGCAAAGCGCGCTCGGTCGAAGCCATGCTTCGCCAGCAGGCGGTTGGGTGCCGTGGAGAACCGATGGCCGGGAGATTTCGGCAGATCCGAGGCCACGACAAAGGCCTCCAGCTGCCGCTCCCTGCGTCGCTTCCCGAGTGCCATGCCCCCTCTCGGGTCTGTCTCCGATCAAGCCGAAGCCGATGGGAGCAGTTTGGCGCTCTCGCCAGGCCTGTGAAGACGACTTTGGCATCAGCCTGCTAAGCGGCGGGTAGGCGCACGACGAGAATCATGGCAGCGCTGCGCTCTCTCCGCCGTCTCGGGTGGCAGCGGCCCGCCACACGACCGGATCGACATCGTCGGCGACAAACTGGACGCTGCTGTCGGCCATCCCCGTGTTCACGCCGCCTGGGTGGCGGCTGCGGGCCGTCCGCCAGCCGTAGCCGGCGTACATCCGCGCCTTGTTGGGGTCGCTCATCAGTGCCGCCAGGCAGTCCATCGTCGGATCGTTGGGGATGCGGGCATGGTTGTAGAGCGTCGTGCGGTACTCGCCGTTGGCCCACGAGAATCCGCGGAGATCGGAGAGGTTGTAGTAAAAAGGACGGGCGCAGGCGGCATCGGTGAGCGGCGCGGTGAGCGCGAAGCCGTAGCCGGTCTTGGCGTTGACCGCTGCCCGGTTCGTTGTGGCCAGGGGACCGGCGCCGAGGATGCTCTCCGAGAAGGCGACCGTCTTCGAGAGCCCGTCGCGGACGTCGCGGTGACGCGTCCTTGAGTTGATGTAATAGATTCCGTCGGTGTCGAAGGGGGAGCCACCACCAGCGCCGGAGCCGGTGCAGCCGGCGTAGTTGGTGGGGCCGAAGTTGTCGGACACTGGGATCGAGATATCGCTCGGGCAGAGGAAGAGCGGGATCGTGAGCTTGACGATCGGCTTGTTGTGCGGGGCGATGTCGCTGGGCGTGAGCCCGATGTAGAGCGGCACCGTCAGATCGAGCGCGTTGAGCAGTTGCTCCTGCTCGTAGTAGGGGGCCAGATGGGCGAGCACCGACCAGCGGAAGAACTGGTGGGGGAAATCGGGCTTGGCAGCCCACTGCCGCGACTCGGAGCCGATCGGAAACCGGCCCCGGGCCAACTCATGGTTGGTGGCGGCCAGCCCGAGTTGCCGCATGTTGTTCTGGCAATGGACCCGTCTGCCAGCCTCGCGGGCTGCCCCAACGGCCGGGAGGAGAAGCCCAATGAGCGTGCCGATGATTGCGATCACGACGAGCAATTCGACAAGCGTAAACGCCCTCCTCCGCCGATCCATGGAGTCCTCCTTTCCCGGCGCCGGCCGCCCCGATGCTCAAGCCAACTCTTGCATTTCATAGCATTGAGATAGGCTGTTTTCAAGCCGTTTGCAGGCGAAGGCGGGCCTCCGGAGCGCGATGGAGCAGGCCGCGGTGGCTCTCGATCATGACGTTGCTGTGGTAGGCGCTCCGCCCCGGTGGGTTCAAGCGGCCCCCGCTGGAAGGGGACGCGGCCGATGCGATCAATCTCGGCTGCTGTAAGATTCGCGTACCGCTGGGGCCTCATCCGAAGCCATCCCCGCGAAAGTCTTCCTAGCGCTGATTGAGGGAAACACCATGACCGTTCGCCCTGGACCAGGACCCTCCCTTTCATTCGCCCTCGTCGTCGCGGCAATGATCGCCACCGCAGCATGGCTCCGAGCCGAGGAGACCGCCGCGCCTGCCAAGGAAACTCCGGCAGCCGACGTCAACGGCGACGACGAGGCCGCCCGGTTTGCGGCGTTCACCAAGGCAATGACGAACGTCAAGCTCGTCGGCCGGTTCACGATCGCCGGCGACGACGACAAGGATCCGATCCGCGATGAATACACGATCTCGTCGGTGGCGAAAGTAGGCGAGGCCGATCTGTGGATCGTGTCGACGCGGATCCGCTACGGCAGCGTCGATCTGACGGTGCCAGTGCCGGTGGAAGTAAAGTGGGCGGGGAAGACGCCGGTGATCACACTCGACAACGTCACGATCCCTGGCCTGGGCACCTTCTCCTCGCGCGTCGTCATCGACGGCCCTCTCTACGCCGGCACCTGGCAGCACGACGCCGTCGGCGGCCACATGTTTGGAAAGATCGTGCCGGTGGAAGCGCTAGAAAAGGAGCCAGCCACGAATGGCACGAAGTTAAGGCTTTAGTCTTTGGTCTGAAAGGGCTTGCATCAACTCGGCGCGTGGTTTGGTCATGAGCGGGTAGTTCTTCGGCCGTCGTTTTCGCACACGCTGTTCATGCCTGTCGGGCCGGAGTGGCAGC